>JAOUJX010000301.1 GCA_029882955.1 Gammaproteobacteria bacterium | reverse complement strand
CAATGAAATTTCGGCCTGCCGGACACTCGGCAAACGAATTTCGACACTTGCCATACAATTGAGCTAATCCATGCCTCACCCTCTGAAAATAAGCTGCGTTACAGCTCTGTCAGGACTATTAGCGACCCAGACAGGGCTGCCTTTTTTTGCCGCTGGTCAGATTGACTGGTACTGGACTGGACTGCTCATTTTACCGCTACTGATTCCATTAAGGGGCATCATTAGTGATCGATTGTATACTTATAAGTGGATCGGATTTCTTACCCTGTTTTATTTCTGCATAGGTATCAGCGAACTGCTTTCTAATCCGGAACTGAGAACTTACGCGTATTTAACCACTATATTCAGCACTGGATTGTTTCTCTCCAGTATTTACTACACACGCTATCTACGTTTGAAACAATGAAGGATTTTCGATCAAAACTTTTTTTATCAACGGGATAGTCACTTTTTTCTGGGCGCTCAGGGATGCCTTGTCGAGAATCCGCAGAATTTGAATCTGATCACTCAGACGTCTTGAAAAATGAGTCAGTAGATAGGCCAGTACCTCCTTAGATAACTCGATACCAAGTAATTCTGAACGTAATTTAACAACCTGCTGAATATCGATATCACTATATCCAGGTAATTCGAGCAGTAATCCCCAACTCAATCTGGATTGAAAATCTGCAAGTTCGCAGACCAGATCCTGTGGTTTGGAGGATAAACTAAACATCAGGCGACCGCTCTGATCACGACTTTGGTTAATCAATCGATAAAAAGTCTCCTCCCAGACCCGATGACCACAAAGTGCATCGAGATTATCTATCGCCAGGATGACGTCGTTGCCGATGTCATCAAACTGGGCGGGATCGCAATCGAGTAATTGCCAACCATCGTATAACTGCAATGCCAGTGCTCGCTCCCGTGCAAATTGAGCACTCGCGTTGAGTAGATGGGTTTTACCACTATCGACGCCGCCCCAGAGGCCAATAATGGACTCCCCGGCACCTTCGATTAAAGCTGTTAGACTCGCGACCAGAAAACTGGCTGAATCGGTAAAGTAATTTTCAAAACTGAATTGCCGGTCAAAACTTAACGGCAGTGCTATTTGCGACACCTTAGTTCGAGCCGCCTCGATCAAGGTAGGTATAACTAAGTGTAATCACATCTTCGCCCTGCGCACTCAACTGCGGAAAGTCTTCCTGTTCGAGCACCTGACCAAATTCAATCAGCCTCTGCAAATCCTCGACTTCATTCCTCAAGCCCACCTGGTAGGTAACCATATCCCCGTCGATGAGGCTGACGCGAACCGAATCAACCACATTCAACGACAGCAGGTATTGCTGGACTTTAATTAGACTATTAATTCCGGATACTGACGATACGCTCATCAACAGCTGCTGATCGAGAGACTTGTGATCCTCGAGAGCATATTCCAGGGCAAGTATACGGGTCAGATGCTTGGCCATCTGGTCGATAACAGCCTCTTTCGACGAGTCCTTATATCGCCATTTGAAAATTTGATCCAGAAAACGCACCTCCCAGTCGCCTTCCCAGCCCTTGCCGCTACGACCAACAATCTGTCCTACGGCTAAAACGTCCGGGGTATAGCGTGATGCCATAATATTTATTTTTTCGAAATGTCGAGAAATGACATCGCCAACCCGAACCAGTGACATATCTTCGAGATCCATTAACGGAAACAGTACCGGTAAACCTCGCGTCAACGCAGCTTTATCAAGCATATCGACGATCTCCGGCGTGGTATCGCTGGAAACCATCTTGATGGTTTCGTTGACATCATAGCTAATCACCAGAAGGCTGCCCGGCCTCTCTCGGCCCCAGACCGGAAAACCATTATCGCGAAGCAGGCTTTCGATCAGATTCTGATCGAAATTGACGCGAAGATATAACAGGTCGGCGTCGATTTCCTGTTCGTCCCGGTTTTCCCTGACCACATAACTAAATTGTTTGACGTAACGCGAGCTGTGCTCAATCGGCCGGGCAAACGCAGGGCTTTGCAGCGCATCATCCGAACCACTGGCCTTAACCACAACCCGTTTAAAGGCTTCGGTAAAAGCTTCGAGCCGCAAACTAGTCGTCTGATCCGCTACCGGCAGCTCAATTGTGTAGAGATCCCCGACCGTGACTGCATTAGCGGGTTGGATCATTAATAACGCCAGCGCTAGCAGGCCAAAAAACTTTCGATTCATTTTTTCTCTCGAGGTTAACCCGGACTTTTTAATTCAAGATGTGTAAAATACCACACCACCATTATTTCCTGAACCACAAACCATGAATTCCGAAGTATCCCTGAGTTATCGCGATTCCGGAGTCGACATCGACGCTGGCAACGAGCTGGTAGAACGCATTAAACCCGCCATAAAATCCACCCATCGCGATGGTTGCGTTGGTAGTATCGGGGGCTTCGGCGGCCTGTTCGATTTACCACTGGATCGCTACCGCAAGCCGATGCTGGTTTCGGGCACCGATGGTGTCGGTACCAAATTAAAGCTCGCCATCGATATGCAGCAATACGATACCATTGGCATCGACCTGGTGGCCATGTGTGCGAATGATATCGCGGTACTCGGTGCTGAAGCACTGTTTTTCCTCGATTACTATGCCACCGGTAAGCTACACCTCGACATCGCAGAACCAGTGATATCAGGAATTGCCGAAGGCTGCCGACAAGCAGGGTGCGCTCTGATCGGAGGTGAAACGGCGGAAATGCCCGGCGTATACTCCAGTGGCGATTTCGATCTCGCCGGATTTTGCGTCGGTATCGTCGAGAAGGACGCGGTTATCGATGGTTCCAGGGTTAAACCCGGAAATAGTATCATCGCGCTGGCTTCATCGGGTCCACACTCGAATGGATATTCGTTAATACGTAAAATTATCGAAGTTTCGGATGCCGACCTGACAGGCAACTGTGGGGGGCAAACCCTGGGTGAAGCACTCATCAGTCCAACCCGTATTTACGTCAAAAACCTGCTCGAATTATCACAGACTCTGCCGCCTCTTGCGATAGCCCATATCACGGGTGGCGGTTTACTGGAGAATATCCCCCGCGTTTTACCGGATAACTGTGCTGCCAGAATCGACTTATCGAGCTGGTCGATGCCAACGGTATTCGACTGGCTGCAAAAGACAGGCAATGTCGAGGACATGGAAATGTACCGCACCTTCAACTGCGGCGTCGGCATGGTTCTGGTCGTTGAACCGGAAAATCAGCAGGCCTGCCTGGATAAGCTGGCCGAACTCGGTGAACAGGCCTGGATTATCGGAGAAATCATCGACCGCGAAGCCGAGGCTTCCGTCCTGTTTGTATGAGCCGGCCACTTAATCTTGTCGTTATTATCTCGGGCAATGGCAGCAATCTGCAGTCGATTATCGATGCCATCGAATGTGGCCAGGTTAACGCTCAGATCAGTGCTGTCATTTCGAATAATCCAGACGCTTTCGGATTAAGCCGCGCAAAGAAACATGGACTTGTGCAACAGGTTGTCGATCATCATTGCTTTGACGGCAGAGAAGCCTTTGACCAGTCGCTACTCGAGACTGTGAATCGCTACAGGCCCGACTTTATAATCCTCGCGGGCTTTATGCGAATACTCGGTTCAGCTTTCATACAGGCTTATAAAGATAAAATCCTGAATATCCATCCATCGATATTACCGGATTATAAAGGTTTGAATACCCACCAAAGAGCAATCGATAACAGGGCAATTGAACATGGCGTCAGCATTCACCTGGTCACAGAGGGGCTGGACGACGGTCCAGTATTGTTACGCGGTCGCTACCCGGTAGCAGCGCAGGACACTGCCGAAGATCTACAACGTAAAGGGCATGCCCTGGAGCACCAAATGTATCCTCGCTTGATACAATGGCTATGCGATGACGAGCTGAAAATTAGACCCGATGAAATCACCTTCAAACAGCAGCTGCTATGCCAGCCCATAGAATTCAATCATGTATAAAACCCTGGCCGCCCTGTTACTTCTAACAGTCTGCTCGACAGGGTTTTCCGCAGAACTGCCAATCAGGCCGTTTAATGCAGAATATACACTCTATAAAAGTGGACTTAAGGTGGGCGAGGCCACGCTTTCACTCGACAAAAACGATAATGGACTACGCTGGCGCCTGACCAGCGAAGCTACCGGTGTTTACGCCTTATTTAACTCGAAAAAACCACTATCGGTTTCCATAATGGAGCGATATGGCAAGGACTTTCGCTTAGCCCGGATCCAGTTATTCATTACCCGAGCAGAGCAACCCGCCGAATCCGTCCATTTAAACTGGTCTAAACAACAGGCTAATATCAAGCGCGAGCATACCAGCCAGTTTATAGCCTTAAAAAATACCGTATACGATTATCTGAGCATCCACTGGCTAGCGGCACAATTGACCATTAACAAAGGGGCTCACAGCGTGTTTGATTTTTACCGGAAAGGCGGGCTGGTGCAATCAAAGCTGGAGCTCATTGGCCAGGTAGAACTGGATCTTAATGGAAGGGTTCAAACCATGACAAAATATCGGCATAGTTTCCCCGGGGCATCGAATTCCTACGAATATTATTACGGCATTGATAACCCGTCATTACCGCTTAAAATAGAAAAATTTAAGAAGGGTAAGACATCATCGATTATGCTGTTCAAAGGGTTAAATTAAAACCGGGTAAAGCCCTCTTCCTTTACCAGGCGATCGATTTCGACAGGTGCTAGCGGTACCTGCTCGATAAAAGCCGGTAATTCGCTTTGCTGAATATCGAGATGGCGCATCATTGTCTGGCAGGCCTTAATATCGATCACTCTTTCCTGGTCAAGCAGCCTGGCCCTGTCCACAATCGATTGATTCGCCGAATAATTGCTTTTTTGAAACAGCTGTAACTCTGCGCCATGCAAAACGATAGCGATACGACTGTACTGATCCGGATTAAACAGCTTACGCAGGCTATCGGCGCGATCCAGAATGACATCCAGTTGCTGCGCAGTATCAACAGTGACTTCTAAGACATATCCGGGAGATGGCGATGACGATGACGATGACGTTCCATGCTCCTCGGCAGGTGCTACGGGTACCAGGAATATCAGCAGCAGACACAGGAAATACCGGACCAGCCTCCCGGGCATATTAATCAGTGCCACCAATCATCATATTATCGATCAGAATCGAACCGGTACATATATTGCCACGCCGATCCACAT
>JAOUJX010000300.1 GCA_029882955.1 Gammaproteobacteria bacterium | reverse complement strand
TGCGCATCGTTTCCGGATGAAATGCGAGAGCTGATGGAAATTTATTCAAATCTTGACGTTAAAGAACGAGGATTATTACTGAGAATGGCCAGGGTGGTTGGCGCAAATGACTCTTGATCAGGGTAAACCAGCTATTCATCGTGACCACATAACTTACTTTAATCTTGAGATTGGCCTTATTTAAACCAATACTGTATTTTATCGAAAAAAGGAGGACTTCTTATTAACAGCTCTAGTATTAAGCTACCAAAAAATTATCAAACTGTTATTGATCGTGTAGAAAAACGCATGCCAGAGCTACTAGGCGATAACCTGTACTCGTCTATTTTATACGGTAGCGCAGTTCGAGGCGGTATTAAACCGGGCGTATCAGATATCAACCTGTTGATTATTCTAAATCGCTCAACCCCCGAAGCGCATAGAGCGATCTCGGAATGCTTGCAAAGCAGGATTCTGGTCGACCCTTTTATTTTAGATCGACACGGCATGGAACGAAGCTTTGAAGCCTTCGCGATAAAATTCAGAAGCATAAAACGAAACTATCTAGTTTTATATGGTGAAGACCCTTTAAAGAGTCTAGAAATTAGCAAGGATCACGCTCGATTTCTATGCGAACAGGCCATACGTAATTTGCAACTACGTATGGTGCATAATTATGTAATACTTAGAAGAGATAGAAAAAAGTACCTCAGATCACTGCTGGGGTATTACTCCACCATAATAGTCGAACTAACAGAGGTTCTGCGCCTATCTGACGAACAGGTACCTAGGAGTTTCAAAGACCGGTTGATTACTATTGAAGCGGGGTTTTCGGTTGACGTAAATATACTCCATGATTTACTGGCGCTCGAACTAAAACCCCGTCGTTTGCGTGATCAGGATATAGAGCACTTTCATCATGGTCTATTCAGTTTACTCGAAGCAGTTATTCAATGGATCGAAATCAAATGGCAGATGAATATTTAATTCTCTGCCCTGTATGCCTGCATAAACATGCTGCGCCTAAGAATATCCCGGTACAGCAATCAATTATCTGTAATAAGTGCGGTCGTCACTTCGAATTTCAAAATGCTCTACCTGATAAGAGCAGTGAGCTCGAACACCCTGCTTCCTCAAAGTCTTCTATTTCAGATTACCAAATTATAGATCAGGTCGGCTGGTCATTCTGGCTTACCAGTCTACTAATGCTCTTTGCTTGCATCTCATTAAGCCGCAGTTTGACCATAGGAATGGACGGACCTAGTTTTATAATATTCTATTTTCTACTTTTCCTAACCCTCTGGATTGGAAGCACCTTTACACGCTGGATGTGGAAAGAAAATATAGCAATATCGGTTGTCGCTTTCCTGATTTTTGAGGGCATCGGAACTTATCGGCTCTTCGATGGCTGGTCAAGCGGCATGAGAAAGTTTGAACTTTTGGCAGTCTTCATGATCATTGGTGGTTATATCTTTTTTGTACGTGCCAGACATATGCGTGGAAGCCGAGATGGCTCGGGCGGCTGTTCTGGCGGTGGCGGAGGCTGTGGTGGTGGCTGCGGTGGTTGCGGCGGATAATGCTTGTCGGAATAGCTTATCGGAGAGAGCTTTTTGAATGGATTATTTCCTGCCCAGAAGCTGTGGGCTGTGTTGAGATTACCGCAGAACATTTTTTTGACACTACAGGTAATATATTAGATGACCTGAGGGTAAACTACCCTGTGTTCGTTCACGGTCTTGGCCTGTCTTTAGGAACACCCGGCAGGTTAGATCAGACATACCTGAACAAATTCTCTGAAATCTGCCATCGGGTCGATGCCAAATGGGTTAGTGAACACATTGCCTTTACCAGAACTCAGGACATAGATCTTGGGCATCTGAACCCTGTTCCTTACAACGAACAGATGTTGAAAGTTATGCACGAACACATTGACGAACTTTCAGATCAGTGCCAGCGACCTGTCATTCTCGAAAATATTACTTCACACCTCAGTGTACCGGGCACAATGCCCGAAACAGAGTTCATAAATAGGCTATGTGAAACCTCGGGTTGTGGACTCTTGTTAGATATCACTAATTTATTTGTAAATAGTCGAAACCATCAATTCGACCCTGTCGACTGGCTAAATCAAATATCTCCCGAATACATAATACAAACCCATGTTGTCGGCTATTCCTGTATTAGTGGCCAATATGAAGACTATCACAGCGAATCAATTCAGCCGGTGTTATGGAAATTAATCGATCAGGTTCTGGATTACGCGAAGGTACAGGCAACAATACTCGAACGCGACAGCAACTTCCCACCTGTCGAAGAACTCGGATTTGAATTAGGTCGGTTATCAAGTCGAGTTAATTGATATGGACTTCATCACTGCATTAGGAAAACTATTGAGTAGCAGCCGACTACGGGAGCTGTATAAATCAGACACAGAAAGCCTGGCCAATAAATTCAATATCAATGAAGCAGAACGCAGTAGTTTTATCAATCTAGACATCACTAAAATAGAGGCGCAAGCCAAAACCCTCCTCTCAAAGCGATTTCACGAAGTCGTAAAAATCTTGCCCGGTACAACGGCCCTGTTGGGCGAACTAGCTCATCAGCAATTTATAAATTATTCGGAATCATTCTGGCCCGAAGGGGTTGACCGGCACCTGCTTGATGCAACCTCTTTCATCCAGTACCTTAAACGAAACCATATTTGTTTCTGTAAGGCTGAATATAATAAAGTCAAGTTTAACCTGAAACGAAAAAAACTTTCTATTCACTATCTTTCATCCGTAGAGATAAACGGCCGCGCACGTAAGGCAATACAAGTTATCTACCAGAAATCCAGGTCTCTAAACGAATTATATTTCTTCTTAGGATAAAGTTTAGGTCAGGTATCGACTACGAACGCAAATACTCATTCCTCGGATCAAACAATGGCTCGCTATAAAGCACTGCCGGAATCATCTCGCCAAGGATTTCAATTTCAACCTGTCGGCCTTCTTCTATCAACTCAACAGGTAAAAAGCCAAATGCGATACTCCTTTGACTGAAATGAGAATAACCACCTGAAGTAACAAACCCAACGACTTCTCCAGCGTGCCAGATCGGCTCATAAGCGTTCACATCAGCATCTTTAGCATCAACAATGAAGGTGCAGAGCTTACGAGCGATGGCCTTTTCTTTCTCGGCTAATACGGCTTCCTTGCCGATAAAGTCTACCGCTTTATTGTAATCGATAAATCGATCCAGCCCGGTTTCCCGCGGTGTGTAATCGGGTTTGAACTCCCGCATCCATGAACCGAAGGATTTGTCGAGACGCAGGCTCATCATCGCGCGCATACCGAAGGGACGCAGGCCCAGATCCTTTCCAGCTTCGCTCAATATCTGATACAAGGCCACCTGATGATGTGCTGGTACATAGATTTCATAACCACGATCACCGGTGTAACTGACACGTTGCACGATGGCCTGACACTGGCCTACATCGATTTCCCTGATCGACAGGAATGGCAAGGCCTCGTTGGATACGTCGGCTCTCGTCACTCTTTGCAAGAGTTCACGAGATTTCGGTCCGGCAATCTGAAAACCAATGCGCGCCTTCGATACATTTTCCAGGCAGACACCGGACTCGGGTAAATGCTGCTCAAACCAGCGCATGTGGTAAGCCTGCGCACCGAAAGACGCGGTTACCTGAAAGACATTCTGCCGTAGCTGAGCAACGGTGAAATCACCAATAATTTTACCTTTAGGGCTGAGCATCGGGTTCAAACTCAGCCGACCAACGCCAGGGATCTTACCGGCCATTATTTTGTCCAGATAATCCATTGACGCGGGCCCTTCAACAACATATTTACCAAAATTATGCACCTCGTTTATGCCAACATCATTGCGCACGGCCCTACATTCCTCGCCAACCGTTTCAAATGCGTTTGATCGACGAAATGAAGGGACTTCGTAAGGCTCTTCACCATCGGCAGCAAAGTAATTAACCTGCTCCATGCCATAAGCCGCGCCGAATACTGCATTTTGCTGCTGCCAGATACCATAAGCCGGGGTGGTATCCAGCGGTCGTGCAGCGGGTAATTCTTCATTCGGGTAAGACACTGCGAAACGCTTCTGATAATTTTCTCGAACCTTTAATCGCGTGTAGGATTTGGTGCAGTAATCGCCAAAGCGCGCCACGTCCATGGCAAACACATCGCGCGAAGGCTCACCATTAATCATCCACTCGGCCAGAGTTAAACCGACACCGCCGCCCTGGCTAAACCCGGCCATCACCGCACAGGCCGACCAGTAATTGCGTAATCCGGGTACCGGACCAACCAGCGGGTTGCCGTCCGGTGCGAAGGTAAACGGGCCGTTTATAATAGTCTTGATGCCTGCCTCGGCCAGCACCGGATAGCGATTAAAAGCGATTTCCATCGAATCGCCAATACGGTCGAGGTTCTCGTCGAGTAACTCATGCCCGAAATCCCAACGCGTACCATCGACCGCCCAGGGCTCACAGTTTTGCTCATAAAAACCGATCACCAGCCCCTTGCCCTCCTGACGTAAATAGCTTTCTCCCTCAGGATCCATCACATGCGGCAGCTCTTTAGCGTGATTCACCACTTCAGCAATTTCATCGGTAGCAAAGTACTGATGCTCCATCGGGTGCAGAGGTAGATAAACACCTGCCATAGCACCGACTTCTCGTGCCCACAGCCCGGCAGCATTCACCAGATGATCAGCGATAATAGTGCCCTGCCCGGTGACTACTTCCCAGCTACCGTCCAGCTGCGGATTAGTCTCCAGAACCGGATTTCGCAGTACAATTTCAGCGCCCTGCATCTGCGCCGCTTTGGCGTAAGCATGCGTGGTGCCCGACGGGTCGAGATGACCATCGAGCGGGTCGTACAATCCACCGAGTACGCCATCGGTATTGGTGATTGGGCTCAGTTGACGGATTTCCTCGGGGGTCACGAGTTCGGTGTCCAGCCCCATGTGACGGTGCATGGCGCGTGCCGATTTAAGAAAATCCATACGTTCCGGCGTGCCCGCCAGGGTGATCCCGCCGACGTGGTGCAGGCTACAGGATTGCCCGGTAATTTCTTCAAGCTCACGGTAAAGCCCGATGGTATAGCCCTGTAACGCGGCCATATTGGTATCGGCATTTAAGGTATGAAAGCCACCCGCAGCATGCCAGGTTGAACCTGAAGTGAGTTCGGAGCGTTCGATCAAGACGACATCTTTCCAGCCCAGTC
>JAOUJX010000299.1 GCA_029882955.1 Gammaproteobacteria bacterium | reverse complement strand
AAACACCGTGATGCATAAGCTCCTGGGCCAGTGCCTGTGCTTTAGAGGCATCACCAGTCATCACTGGAATAATCGGATGTTCTCCCGGCACCAGATCAAAACCAGCTTCACAGAGTTTCTGCCGAAAGTATTGTGTATTCGCTACGAGCTGCTGGCGTTGGGCATCACCCTGCGCTATCAGTTCAAGGGCTTTTATCGTCGCCGCAACGATGCTCGGAGCCAGCGAATTGGAAAATAGGTAAGGTCGCGCTCGCTGGCGTAATAAATCGACAATCGGCTCAGGACCGGCAATGTAACCACCGCTCGCACCGCCTAGCGCCTTACCGAAGGTGCCACTAAGGATTTGCACACGGCTTTCAACCTCGCAATAATTCGGCGTACCCGCGCCACGGCTACCCATAAAACCAACGGCATGGCTATCGTCTACCATCACCATGGCGTCGTATTGCTCGGCGAGATCGCATATCTGCGGCAGTTTGGCGACGATACCATCCATCGAAAAAACACCGTCAGTAACCACCAGCCTGAAGCGGGAATCCTTTGCTTGCTTTAAACAACGCTCCAGGTCGTCCATATCACTATTCGCATAGCGATATCGAGCAGCCTTACACAGGCGCACACCATCGATGATCGAGGCATGGTTTAGGCTATCCGAAATAATCGCATCCTCTTTCCCCAGCAAGGCCTCGAATATGCCCGCATTGGCGTCGAAACAGGATGAAAACAAAATACAGTCCTCGGTACCCAGAAACTCGCTGACTTTTTTTTCTAATTGTTTATGTATGTCCTGAGTGCCGCAGATAAAGCGCACCGATGCCATACCAAAACCGTACGTGTCGAGCGCCTGTTTTGCCGCGGCGATCAACTCTGGATGGTCGGCGAAGCCGAGATAATTGTTGGCGCAGAGGTTTATTAAGGGCTTCAGTTGATTGTCGACCCGGGTTTTTACCAGGGCCGACTGGGGTGATTCGATGGGTCGCTCCTGTTTATAAAGACCGCGAGACCTGATTTCCTTCAGCGCTTCTTCGGCATAAGTTACGAGTGTAAGTGCCATCGTGTTAATTACCTGTTCGGGAATAATAGCCCTATAGTAAACCCAATGTCTGAGCGGACAAGAATTATTGGTTGTTTTTGACGGATCTCTTTTCTACCGGTCGCAATGTTGACAAACATTGCCTTTCAGCCAATTAGAAATGTCTTGTATAATTTTCAATATAACTGAATAGAATGGCGAAATGATAAAACTGACTCACCTGCGTTGCTTCGTTACCGTTGCCGAATGCGGCAGTATCAGTACCGCGGCAAAACGCTTACATCGCTCACCATCGGCAATTTCGATGACTTTAACGAATCTGGAAGCCACCTTTGGGCGTAATTTATTTGAAGCCGATGGCAAATCGCATTTAACCCCATTTGGCAGCTATGTTTTTAGCATCGCAAGTGAACAGGTCAATCGATTCGAACACGCCATCGACAAAATTCAGGCCTACGCCAACAATGGTTTCGGCCGAGTCGATATCGCTACAGTGCCTTCTTTCGCGGTGCACTACCTGCCGTCGTTATTGTCAAAATTCAATCAGGCTTACCCGCAAATCACCTTAACCATACGGGACGATAGTTCCCCGCATATCAACCAGTTAGTCATTCAGGGAGAAATTGATATAGGTATCGCCAGCCCTGTTTCCGAAGATAGCGAACTGATGAACTATCAGCCGCTACTCGCTGACCCTCTCGGGGTTGTCTGCAGTCCTGGTCATGCACTGGCAAAGTTGGGACGGCCCCTGTTATGGCAAGACCTACGGGGACAGACATTTATCGCCAACGGTATCTGCCATCAGATACAGGACCCGGAGTTTCAGAAAATTGTCGCTGAAGCAGAGATAGACGTACAAAATACAACCTCGATCCTGGCGATGGTTGCCGCCAATGTCGGTGTCACGACGCTGCCTCGTCTAGCGATACCGGAAGATCGTAAGGATGTTGTTTTTTTAACTACCGCTTACGAGACCCTGCATCGGTCTATAGGCATTTTGACTCCTGTCGACCGCAGCCTGTCACCCGCATCGGCTGCTTTTGTCGAAATAGCGACCCGGAGCCTCCAGTCGAAGACTAATACTTAGAAACCATCGCTCAGCCCTTGAAAAATCTCGTGAAGGCATCAATGACACGTTCGATGTCCGCCGTGCTCACATCCAGATGAGTCACAATACGAATTTGAGGGAAGCCAGCACTGATAACTATCCCCTGCGCAGCCAGGCTAGCCTGTAATTCAGCAGCGTTGTTTTTCGGCAGCCGGACGAAAACCATATTGGTTTGAGTATCGACTTTCAAACCCGGAATGAGAGCCAGAGCCTCGGCTAACAATTTTGCATTAGCATGATCCTCGGCCAGGCGGTCGACGTTATGTGCCAGCGCGTAAGAGCCACCCGCCGCCAGAATCCCGGCCTGACGCATGCCACCGCCAAGTAGCTTACGGTTTCGTCGAGCGCGCCGAATAAAATCCTTTGGCCCGCATAAGACGCTACCCACCGGTGCACCCAGGCCTTTCGACAGACAAAGCGAGACCGTATCGAATGCCCCGGCAAGCTCCTTTGTTTCGACCCCGAGTGCCACCACCGCATTCATTAAACGCGCACCATCAATATGAACCGACAATCCGGCTGATCTACCGGCATCACTTAAGGCCTGAATATTATCCGGTGACTGTACCCGACCATGAACCGTATTTTCCAGGCACAAAAGACGCGATATGGGTGAATGAGGATCATCTTCCTTAACCGCTGCGCATACCTGCTCAGTCGTCAAACCGCCATTATTATCGGTGGTTAACGGGTATAGCGCGATACCGCCGAGTACCGAGGCGCCACAGGCTTCTGAAGTGAAAATATGATATTTATCCCCGACAATCGCTTCTTCGCCACGAGCGCAATGTGTCAACAGCGCCACCAGGTTACTTTGCGTGCCGCTGGATAGAAATAATCCGGCTTCCTTGCCGAGCAACTCTGCTGCGCGGTGTTGCAGGGCATTCACTGACTCGTCGTCACCGTAAACATCGTCTCCAACCGAAGCGGACATCATCGCATCGTACATTCCGATACTGGGGCGGGTGACTGTATCGCTGCGTAAATCAATCAGCTTTTCGCCACTGCTGTTACCAACGACTTCGACACCCATTGTTGAATACGCTGTTGCTATCATGAAAAATATCCTCGGTTATAATTGCTTGCAAGTCGATAATACATGGTTTCAAATTGGACAACTAACCCCATATAACCGAATTCTAACTGCACTTTTAATTCTGATAATTTATCGAGGTATTAACTCATGTACAGCTTTTCAACTGAACTCACTGGCAACCTTGCCGACATTGAACAAAATGTCACCGCAGCCCTGAAAGAAGAAGGTTTCGGTATTCTCACCGAAATTGACGTGAAGGCGACTCTGAAAGAGAAACTGGGCGTCGAGAAACGTCCCTACAAAATTCTGGGAGCCTGCAACCCGCCGCTCGCCCACCAGGCAATTGAAGCCGACCCCGATATCGGCCTGCTATTACCCTGTAACGTTGTCATCCGCGAGGAAGAAAATGGCGCTATCCGAGTTGCTTTCATGGACCCTTCCTCGGTGCTCGCCCTGGTTGATCGCGAAGGCGTAGAGACGCTGGCCGCCGAAGTTCGTTCGCGCCTGATTCGCGTTCGCGACAGCCTGGGCGGTAAAAATATCGATTAGTTGTAAACAATGACTTGACCTATATGTTACATATAGGTTGTAAGATTCAGCCTGATCTTACTTTACAGTTCATTATTCAACGGGTGATCGATGCTTACAGTCAATGACTTAGCCATACAAAGCCGGGTTCCTGCCCACGTAGTGCGCTATTACACGCGCATTGGGCTCATCCATCCACAGCGTCAGCAGGAAAACGGCTATCGGCTATTCTCTCCAGAAGATGCCAATCGCCTGCGGTTTATCCGGCTCGCCAAGCAGCTGGGGTTTACCCTGAATGAAATCAAGGAAATTACTCAGCATGCCGATATGAAGGAATCTCCCTGCCAGGAGGTGCGCAAGATTATTCAGGATCGCATTGTCGAAAACCGCCAGAAAATAGAACAAATGCTGAAATTGCAAAACCGCATGGAGTCAGCCCTGCAGCAGTGGCAGGATATGCCCGATGGTAACCCTGATGGTCACAGTGTGTGTCACTTGATCGAATCCATTCAAGAAGAGGAATAAACACCATGAGCAATCAAATTAAATTATCGATTACCGGCATGTCCTGTGGTCATTGTGTCGCCAACGTCGAAAAAAGTATCTCGACGGTAGAGGGTGTTGAAAAGGCCGTAGTCAGTCTCGAGGAAGCTTCTGCCACGGTTGATGGAGATATGGCTGCAGACACATTGATTGCAGCGATTACCGAGGCCGGATATAACGCCAAGGAACTTAATGGTTAAAGCTTATGAGCCAACAGATTAGATTATCAATAGCGGGGATGTCCTGTGCCGGTTGTGTGGCATCGGTGGAAAAAAGCATTACCGCAGTCCAAGGCGTCGAAGAAGCCACGGTTAATCTCGGCGAACGTACCGCTACCGTGACTGGTGAGGTGGCTGCGGAACCTTTAATTGCCGCGATCACCCGGGCAGGCTATGGCGCCGCTGAGTTGAAAAGCCTGGCCGACGAATCTGAGAAGGAAAAACTCGAATTACTCGAATATCGACGCTTATGGAATCGCGCAATCGTCGCCGGCGGCATCGGCCTGGCACTGTTTATCCTCGGCATGGGTGGCTTTCTACCATCGATAGCAGAAAGCCAGATCACCTGGCTGATCATCAGTTTCATCAGCCTGATGGTTCTGGTTCTGGTTGGTGGACATTTCTTTCGCGGCGCCTGGACGGCTTTAAAGGCAGGCCGCGGCAATATGGATACACTGGTTTCGCTCGGCACTGGCACTGCCTGGATATTCTCTACCTTTGTTGTACTCTTCCCTGAAACGCTACCAGAGCAGGCCCGGCATGTTTATTTCGAGGCCGCGGTCATCATCATCGCTCTGGTCTCGCTCGGCTCGGCGCTGGAAAGTAAGGCGCGAGGAAAAACCTCAGCAGCGATAAAACATTTAATCGGGTTACAACCATCAACCGCAAAGGTCATTCGAAGTGGCGAAGAAATGGAAATACCGGTTGCTGAAATCGGCCTAGAAGAAACCATTCGCATTCGCCCGGGCGAGCGTATTCCGATCGACGGCG
>JAOUJX010000298.1 GCA_029882955.1 Gammaproteobacteria bacterium | reverse complement strand
GATAGCCAAACAGCCCACCAACACCGATAATAATCCCGGCAATCACCGAACGGCCATTTTCCTGCCACCATTTTTTTAGTTTCTCGACCTGTTCTTCATCTGTTTCCATTGCACACTCAACCTCTAAATATAATATTGTAACTGTTTGTTTTACTGTCCGAGCATCTCGGCCAGTCGAGCGCCTACTTCTTGTCGGGTAAATTCCATCTGCTCCTTTTCTTCGCGCAAATGTTTAATACTGACAGTTCCGGCTTCAACTTCGGCCTCGCCGAGTATCAGCGCTAACTGCGCTCCGGACTTATCGGCCTTCCGCATCTGGCTCTTGAAGCTACCGCCACCAGCCTGAACCTGCAAGTTTAACTTAGGCAACTGGTCGCGCAAGGATTCTGCTAGTTTTAGCCCTATCGGAGAGGTATTGTCGCCCCGCATCACCAGATAGACATCGCAACCCTGCATGGTAGGGGCCCGAGCCTGATCAATCAACATTGATATCAGCCGTTCACAACCCATAGCAAAGCCTGCAGCATAATTCGGCTTCCCACCCAACTGTTCGATTAATCCGTCATAACGTCCACCAGCACAAACAGTCCCCTGCGCGCCCAGTGTTTCTGTGACCCACTCGAAAACCGTATGACTGTAGTAATCCAGCCCTCTAACCAGGCGATGATTGACGCTATAGGACAGTTCGCAATTGTCCAGAATAGCTTTCAACTCGGCAAAATGATCGCTCGACTCACTGCTCAGACTATCACTTAATTTCGGAGCCTGGTTTATCAAGTCCTGGATATCGGGGTTTTTGCTATCGAGAATCCTCAAAGGGTTTGTATCGAGTCGTCGCTGGCTGTCTTCATCCAGTGCCTGGAAGTGATCTCTAAAATAACTAACCAGTGTTTCACGAAAACGCTGTCGGCATTCGTTACTACCTAGCGTGTTTATCTGCAGTTCAATATTCGTCAATCCCAGCCGTTTCCAGAAACGAGCGGCCAGACAAATCAGTTCGGCTTCTATGCTGGGCCCCGCCATGCCAAAGGCTTCAGCACCGAGCTGGTGGAACTGTCGATACCGTCCTTTTTGCGGACGCTCGTGCCGAAACATCGGCCCCAGATACCACATGCGATGCTGCTGATCGGTGAGCAAACCATTTTCCAGGCAGGCACGGACTACACTTGCGGTATTTTCCGGCCGCAGGCTTAAGCTATCACCATTTCGATCTTCGAAAGTATACATTTCCTTTTCGACAATATCGGTGACCTCTCCGATACCACGTTTGAATAGAGCACTTTTTTCGACGATCGGCGTTCTAATCTGACCATAACCGTAACTACCAGCGAGCTGGCGAAATGTGTCTTCGAGCTGATTCCAGGCAGGCATGTCTGAGGGCAGAATATCGTGCATTCCGCGAATGACCTGAATTAGATTTCCCACTAGTTGTTTCCTATCTTTAACCTGGCGGTGTTGTTATCCCTTATTCGATTGCTAATATCGATTTCCTGGTCATTAAACTTCAATTCCACGCCGTGCCCGTTGCCAAAAAACGCGGAAAAGGGAGCCTCACCAGTCAAAGATAATCTTGTGTCAGCGTGAAGAAGATTACGCACCAGGCTTTGTCCGACAGAGTCCTTAATCTCCGCCCAGGTATCTGCATGAATAATGATTTCCAGCGTATCTGAGCCCGTTGGCTGAGAAAAGTTTTCGGTTTCTTCGACAGCATTATCAACCAACTCCTCCACTGGCTCGCTACCGACAGCGCTCACCTCTGCTTCAATTTCGACCGATGCGGTGATTTCAGCTGTCAATTCGGCAACTTCCGGCTGCCGTTCTACACCTTCGACAACTGCCTCAATTTCAGAGGATATAACCTCTTCGTCGCTGTCAGCGCTAATTTCAGAAGTGACATCAGCATTATCCTCTGCCGGTTCAGCGTCAATGAGGGCTGTTGACTCCTCTACTGCCAGCGATGCGACATTATTCCGGTCTTGATTTTCATTCCACCACCACGCGGCAATCAGTCCGGCAAGTACGATGATGACAAGATAGGTTGTCCATTTGATTCGAGCGTCATTCGAGGTAATTTCCGGTGAAGTATTACTGGTACTATTGATGGGAGGGTCTTCATCCGAATAAAAGTTTAGATATTCCTGAATCATCTCTTCTTCGTTAAGCTGAACGATTCTTGCGTAAGCACGCAGATAGCCCTTCACAAATATCGGCGCGGTAATATCGTCGAAGTTATTGTCTTCGATTGATTGCAAAATACTCACGCTTAAATGCATTCGGTTGGCGACTTCTTCGATCGACAGGCCCTGCTCTATCCGCGCAGTCTGGAGACGATCTCCCGGACCTATCCCGCTCGATTTAACTTCTTTACTTGAATCGACTTTTAATGGTTCCATAACTACTTTATTTTTAACCAGGATTTATATTCTTCCGAGTCAGGAAATCTTGTTTCCAGCTGTTCTGCAAGTTCATCAACATCCCTGTCGCTATCCATTTCAAGCTCGGTTCGGATGGCAAGCCACAGGCTATGTGAAGTTGGCTGGGCTACTCGATGGTAGCGATCCACATAAAGCTTTGCACTATCATAGTCTTTGTCGTCAAAATGTACCTTCGCTACCGCTATCAATGCGGTGGCAAAATTACTACGCGCTGCCAGCGCCTTGGCCAGGTACTCTTTAGCTCTATCCCTCTGATCAATTTTAAGCAGGCAAAGGGCCGCATTGGTATAAGCATATTCGGGGGTTTTATACAGCGGATTTTTCAGCGCCTGTAGAAAGTATTTTACCGACTCAGCTTCTCTATTATTACGGCAAAGGAAAATGCCGTAATTGTTAGCCGCTGCCGAGTTATCGGGGTCGAGTTTGGTGGCACGCCGATAATACTCTTCAGCTTTATCTTTCTGCAACAAGCGCTCCTGTAACATTCCATAAGCATTGTTCGCCGTCGCCGAATCAGGGTCCTGGCGTAGTGCTTTGGTTAGCTTTTCGTTAGCCTGTTCCATATTATTTTGCTGCATATAACCCATACCCAGTTGTACGTTGATCGCACTGGCCTTGATATTATCAGGGACCCTTTCGCCAACCGTGACACAGGCAGAAAACAGTGGTACCAATAACAGCAATATCTTAAATTTAATGCACATTCATTAACCCGCCTATTTCCTTTAATTCTAACTGGTATTTCTGGCTGCGCCGACTTCGGTCTTTAAACTGTCCGGCGAGCTGGCCGCAGGCGGCATCGATATCATCTCCACGAGCTCTACGAGTCACGGTAACAATACCTTTTGATGAGAGGTATTCACGAAACCGATCAATCGTGCCGCTGTCCGAGCACTCATAAATGGCGTGCGGGTACGGATTGAAGGGGATTAAATTCAGTTTGCAGGGTATACCCTTAATAAGTCTTACTAGCTGTTTCGCACATTCCAGGCTGTCATTAATATCTTTCAGCATCACATATTCGAAGGTGATTTTACGACTCTTATACCCGTCTATATAGGAATGACAGGCTTTTAATAATTCTTTGATCGGGTATTTTTTATTAATCGGTACCAGTTGATCGCGTAGCTGATCGTTTGGCGCATGCAACGAAACTGCCAGACTGACATCGGTTTCATTGACCAGTTTATTCATCGCGGGAACAACCCCGGCTGTGCTAATGGTGACGCGGCGTTTACTGAGTGCATAGGCATAATCGTCACACATCATATCGACCGCAGCCATTACCGCATCAAAGTTGAGTAAAGGTTCACCCATACCCATCATTACGACATTGGTCACGCCCTGTTTACCTTCACTCAACAATCCGTGATGAGCGAGATGTAACTGAGCAATGATTTCGGCAGTGGTTAAGTTGCGATTAAAACCCTGTTTCGCGGTCGAACAGAAGCTGCAGTTTAAAGTACAACCGACCTGGGAAGAAATACACAAAGTGGTACGCGACTTCTCCGGGATGAGCACACATTCGACGGCGTTTTCAATGCCATCGACATCTAACAGCCACTTCCGGGTGCCATCAGCGGACTGCTGACTATCTATCAGGGTTGGAAATTCGATGCAGGTATTTTCGCTTAAAAATTCACGTAGCGATCGGGACATATCCGTCATCAGGTCGAAATTGGTTACCCCGCGCTGGTGCACCCATTGCATCAATTGCCGGGCACGGAAAGGTTTTTCGCCATTTTCGACAAAAAAACGTTCAAGTCCCGTTCGACTTAAATTCAGCAAATTGATTTTATCGACTAAAGGCATTCGGTCTCAAAAAGTAAGGTCCAGGCTATAGTGGGTTGTGGCATAAAGTTCGACTCGACTGACTCCTGCCAGGGCATTGGCTTTCCCTGCCAGTCAAGCGCTGGATTTTACGCATAAATTGAGCCCAGTAGAAGCAAATATCAGCAATGATGTCGATTCTGTGACAAAAGTTACGACAAATAGCATTGTTAGAACCCCTTGCTGATATATAATCCGGTTTTTTCTACCGCAAGCAGTCACTTAGAGCGCCCTGATGCAATTCACTGAAACCCGTGGTAACGACGGCACTTATGCCGAATCGGTTAGTTTTTCTGATGCCATATTATCTCCAGTCGCTTCCTTTGGTGGTATTTACAGTCCCGAAAAATCGCCGCAAATAGATGCCAAATTTCTTCAACGACATCTACATTCCAGCTATAAAACAATCGCTCTTGCACTACTTGAATTATTTGCGATAGATATCGATTTACCCACGCTCCAGTCTGCTGTCGATTTATACGATGAATTCGATGACGCCGGCAATCCCGTGCCAGTGGTAAAGCTGAACCAGAATATTTATGTCAGCGAGCTTTATCACGGCCCAACCCGTGCCTTTAAAGATATGGCACTGCAGCCCTTCGGTAGACTATTATCAGTACTTGCTCAGCGAAAACACAAAGCCTATTTAATCCTCACTGCAACCAGTGGCGATACAGGGCCGGCTGCACTCGATACTTTCCGTAATCGTGAAAACATTCGTGTCGTCTGCCTATACCCTGAGGGCGGCACTTCGGATGTGCAGCGTCTGCAAATGGTGACCGAATCAGCCGATAATTTAAAAGTTATCGGCATCAAGGGAAATTTCGATGACGCCCAGGCTGCACTCAAATCTTTGCTGGCATCAGCCTCATTTAATCAGGCCCTGGCTGCTAAAGGGGTGTCGTTATCGGCCGCCAATTCGGTGAACTTCGGACGAATTCTGTTTCAGATTATGTATCAGTTTCATAGTTACCTCGAGCTGGTTCGGCAGG
>JAOUJX010000297.1 GCA_029882955.1 Gammaproteobacteria bacterium | reverse complement strand
TTCGACAGAGCTGGTAACGATATTCATTTTTTCTCCTCCACGCGTAATGTAGCAACAACATAATTCAGAAAGACTGGAAAATCCAGCAGCAAGTGTTAGATTGCAATGATGAATAAACTCGACCATATTGTTATCGCCGCCGACTCCCTCGACCAGGGCGTTGAATATATCCAGAATGAACTCGGTATCGCCATTCCCAAAGGTGGTTTTCATGCGACCATGGGCACGCATAACCACTTAATGCAGCTCGGCAACGAGGCTTACCTGGAATTGATTGCGATTAACCCTGATGCAGAGGCACCCGCTCATCCGAGATGGTTTGGACTTGATGAGGGTTTAATGCGGGAAAGCCTTCGTGAAAAACCTCGCTTAATCACCTGGGTGATGAATACAGCGGATATTCATAGCGTTAAACAGGCAGCCGGTTTTGATATCGGTACACCAACAGAGCTTCAACGTAACGACCTAAGCTGGCAAATAGCATTAACCGACGATGGACGTTTGCTGGGTAACGGATTGTTGCCCTATGTCATTCAATGGCATAGCCAGCCACATCCTTCGAACGGCATGACTGATTTGGGGTGTCTGCTGCGGTCTTTGACCATCTACCACAATCGGGGCGACTGGCTGAGGTCGAAGCTGGCGTCAATCGAAGCAGAGCATCTTGTCGAGGTGAAAACGCTGGATGACTCTGAAACGGCCTATTTTTCGGTGGAGATTGAAACGCCGAGCGGGTTAAAAACGCTTAGCAGCAAAGTCTAAAGCCCTCTGATGCCGCCTTCGCATCAACCTAACTCGCCAAGCCAGGGAAAGGTTTTTAATATCCAGATCGCAAAATCGCTGAGGTAGCCGGTTATCATCGCTATCCCCATGATAATCATTAAACCGCCGGTGACGGCCTGCAAGCCCCGGCCATGTTTTTTAAGCCATTTTGCATGATGCATAAATCGCTCGGTAAACAATGCCGCTACGATGAATGGTACGCCCAGCCCAAGCGAATAAAAAGCCAGTAGCGCCGTACCATCACTAACCAGACCGGAAGTTGCACTGATCGTTAAGATCGCACCCAGGATTGGGCCGATACAGGGTGTCCAGCCAAACGCGAAGGCGAGCCCCAGCAAATAAGCCGATAAGCCGCGCCCACCGGGTAAATCGCCGTAGTAACGAAATTCTTTCTGCAGCCAGTTGATACGCACCAGGCCGCTGATAAAAACGCCAAATACGATAATGATGACACCCCCGACGATATTGACTTCGTAACGGTAAGCCAGCAACCATTGCCCCAGAGCCGTTGCGCTGGCGCCAAAGGCGATAAACACGGTAGAGAAACCCAGCACGAAATTCAAACTCAGCGCCAGTGTTTTCAGGCTCTCGCGAAAAGCCTGCTGTTGCCTCCGCTCCTCTTGCTCAATCAGCGAATAACCGCTGATATAGGACAGGTAGCCAGGCACCAGCGGCAGAACGCAGGGCGACAGAAAAGAAATAATACCAGCGCCAAAGGCCGACAATATCCCGATCATTGATAATTCAATCATTTATACAGCTCTACTCAGTTCATGCATTCCATGTGTTTTGGACCCTGACAATCGAGTTCACGTTGAGTCCAGAGACTTTTCATATAACTGACCAGGTCTCTGGCATCCTGTTCGGTGATACCCGCTTTTTTCCAGGCCGCCATACGCGGTGATCTTGGCGAACCTTCGAGAATAGTTTTCACCAGATCATCGTCCGTGTGATGCCAGGCGTGAGCAGAGGCATCCAGTGCTGGCGCCGAGATATATTTCTTATCGGTTAACGACTGGATAGAATAATTCTCGCCTACCCCGTCTTTACCATGGCAACTCTGACATATTGTCATATAAATCTTTTGTCCACGTTCTTCTTCAGCAGTCCTGGGCTGATATTTCCCGCTCATTTTCTGCCATTCGATGCCGTAATTATCCGATACCAGAAATTTCCCGTATTGATTTAGCGCAACCATTCTAGCCGGAATCCCGTTTGTAGTTGTCAGTTGTAACAGGTATTGACTACCAAATTCGTTATTCACAACTCGCCACTGCCTGGTTTTTCTGTCGAGTAGCGCCAGGCCTTTAGCGGCGACAAATGCATAGATCGAGCCCTGGGAAGTTTTGGTTATCATGGTTGCCGGCAATTCAAATCCCTCGAATCCACCCCATGTACGCCCCTGATCCTGACTATAAAACAGACCCTTATCAGTCGCAGCCAGATACTGTTCATCCTCACCATCCATGATGGTAAAACCATTGACTTTCGGCAGTTTGTCAAACGGAATCAGTTCTGCAATTACCGGCGCACTCAATCCAGTCAAAATACTTACCAGCAATATTCTTACTATCAGCATTAGTTTTACCCTCGTATTTAAAATTATTCTATCCCGGCTTTACGCTGGATGTCTCGTACATAAGCAACAATATGGCCGACGGTTTCCGGGGAAATTCCGGGCATTGGCTGCATGTCACCAAATTTCCAGTGATGGGCGCGCACGCCATTTTTTACCGCAAGATGGAAAGCCAGATCCGCATGATGGCGGGGATTGTAGATATTATCCAGCAATGGTGGCCCCTGATTACTTCCCTGAGCGCCAACGCCATGGCAGACCAGGCAATTTTGACTGTATAACGCTTTGCCTGTCGCTTTATTGCCGACAAACCCTTCTGGCGGGAGATGAAAAGGATTCGCGTCTCTGCCGTGGGATGGACCATCGCAGGCTGGTAGCAGCAAGGACAAAAAACCGACAAATAATATTTTTGTTATTGTTGCGAAATTCATAATGCGTTTAAGGTATCGGAGCCATTTTGACTCCAATACCTTCGAATAGTGCCACAGGAATTGAATTATTCCTACTTTAACTCCACCAACGCATCCTGCAGCCAAAGACCGATATAGTCCGCAAAACTGCGGCGGATAATAATTTCAAATCCATTTTCATCGCGTAACGGCGCAATCGTCATGCCCGCTTTGGCAAGACGGGTCTGGGCACACTGACCTGGCTTGAAGACACGCGGGTGCAAATCCAGCGGACAGTCTCGCGCCAGTAATTTCGCGGCATTCTCGCCTGTAATATTCAGCAATGTTAAACCGCTGGAGTTATCCACTACCGAACTAAATACGCCATCTAGCTCCGCCTGTAACTGTGACTGAACACGACCGGCCTGACCGGTCGGAGTGATCACCAGCCATTCGTCCGGGCCTAACCAGTAGATGCGGTAATCGCCCGATTCACGCATCGTATTGGCCTCGGTGGGCGGCTCACAACCCAGCACCTTGAGTACGGCGGCAACAAAAGCCATATGAGTTGATTTACCACGCAAGTTGATGAAACCGAGGAATGGTACTTCTTCGATGCGCGGTTCAGCACCTTCGGGCTCGACAAATTTCATCTGCACCAGAGGGCTTTCCTGCTGGAATAAATCAGGCATTAGACTTAACTCCTTCTTTATCGTAGAACACGGGGCTGGTAATCGTCGCTTCAATCACGCGACCATTAGCAAGTGGCGCATAAACCGTTTCCCCCATGCGATGATGGCCGCCTTTGACCAGCGCCATCGCTATCGAATGCCCGCAACAGGCGCTATAGTAACTTGAACTAACATGCCCGACCATCGGCACCGGCATCGGCGCACGCGGGTCGTCCACCAGTTGCGCGCCTTCGGGGATGACAGTCATGGCATCCTCGGTAACCAGGCCTACCAGTTGTTTTCGGTCCTTACGCAGGGTATCCGGGCGACTCAGTGAACGTTTGCCGATAAAATCGGATTTAGTCTTCGACAGCGCCCAGCCGAGGCCGAGATCTTCCACCGTCACCGAACCATCGGTGTCCTGACCGACGATGACGTAGCCTTTTTCGGCACGCAGCACATGCATGGTTTCTGTGCCGTAGGGAGTGATATTAAACCCGGCTCCGGCCTGCATGAGCTGTTCCCACATGTATCGACCATAATTGGCCGGCACGTTGACTTCGTAGGCGAGCTCGCCGGAGAAGCTGATGCGATTCACGCGGCATTCGAGATCGCCAATGCTGCCTTCTCGCGTTGCCATGAACGGGAAGCGAGCAGCTGAAAAGTCGATCCCCTGACATACCGCTGATACTACTTTTCGACTATTCGGCCCGACCACTGCGGCAGTCGCCCAATGGTCGGTCACCGAAGTGAGATAGACTTCCATGTTCGGCCATTCGGTCTGTAACCAGCGTTCCATCCAGGCCAGTACGCCCGCCGCACCACCGGTGGTGGTGTGCATGAAAAAACGATCCTCAGCGAGACGTAGCGTAACACCGTCATCCATCACCATGCCGTCTTCGCCGAGCATGAAACCATAGCGACCCTGGCCAACTTCAAGCTTTTTCCAGTTATTGGTGTAAATCATTTCAAGAAACTCTGCCGCGTCACGACCAGTCACTTCGATCTTGCCTAACGTCGATGCATCGAGAATACCAACACTGTTGCGCACCGCCAGGCATTCACGGTTCACCGCGTCGTGAAGCGACTCGCCTTGTTGCGGGTAATACCAGGGGCGTTTCCACTGACCGACATTCTCAAATTCGGCGCCATTTTCTTCGTGCCAGGCGTGCATCGCAGTTTTTCGCACCGGGTCGAAAAGCCGGTCACCGAGATTCTGCCCGGCAATCGCACCAAAAGTCACCGGCGTGTAGTTAGGCCGATACGTCGTAGTACCGGTCTCGGCAATGCTTTGTCCGAGGGTCTCAGCCAGAATCGCCATACCATTGATATTACCCAGCTTACCCTGATCGGTACCAAAACCCATCGCGGTATAACGCTTGACGTGCTCAACCGAATGGAAGCCTTCACGCGCAGCGAGCTCGATGTCGGCGACTCCGACGTCGTTTTGCATATCGATGAAAGCTTTCGGCCCCCGCCCCCGGGGATGGCTCGAAGGCACCCGCCATAACGGTAGAATCGCTTCGCTATTCACCGCGTCGGCTGCGGGGACGGCCATATCCGCTTCAAAACCACAGGCTTTTGCCGCGTTATTACCGGCTATGGTGGCCTGTTGAAGAGCACTTTTTAAATCGAGTGTACCGTTCGCTGCACCCACCGAAACCTGCGCCTGGGTCGGTGTACCGGGCAGAAACATCGCCTGTTCGTCATTCCAGATCGCTTTGGCGCCCGATTGCGAACTCAGATGTACCAGCGGACTCCAGCCACCCGAAACTGCAAGTAGATCGCAGGACAAATCCCATTCCGATCCGCTTACCGAACTCACAACATGCACGCCTCGAATATGTTTACTACCGGT
>JAOUJX010000296.1 GCA_029882955.1 Gammaproteobacteria bacterium | reverse complement strand
ATATTTGTTATATCGGTTGCCGCCAAAGTGTTCAAGCAGGCATTATCTGGATCGTTAGCCAACAATCGCCAGCAGAACGCCTGCTGCCACCGCCGAACCAATCACTCCGGCAACATTAGGCCCCATCGCATGCATGAGCAGGAAGTTTTGAGGGTTAGCCTGTAGGCCCATTTTGTTGGCGACGCGTGCCGCCATCGGAACGGCCGAGACACCCGCTGCGCCGATGAGCGGGTTAACCGCGCCGCCGGTGAGTCGATACATCAGCTTGCCCATTAATAATCCTGCGGCGGTACCGATTGAAAAGGCCACCATGCCGAGCAGGAGTATGCCGATAGTTTCAAGGCTGAGAAATTTATCGGCGGCAAGTTTGGAGCCGACGGCAAGGCCGAGAAAAATGGTAACGATATTAATCAGTTCGTTTTGCGCGGTGTTGCTGAGTCGATCCACGACGCCGCTTTCCTTGAGTAAATTGCCAAAACAAAGCATACCCACCAGTGGTGCAGCGGATGGTAACAGCAATAAGGTGACCAATAGCAGGGCGAGCGGGAAGATGATTTTCTCCAGTTTGCTGACCTGGCGCAGTTGTGTCATTTGCGTTTTGCGCTCTTCTTCGGTGGTGAGCAGTTTCATGATCGGTGGCTGGATGATCGGTACCAAAGCCATATACGAATAAGCCGCGACCGCGATTGCGCCGAGTAAATCGGGTGCCAGACGCGAGGCGACATAAATAGCGGTCGGTCCGTCGGCGCCACCGATGATGGCAATGGCCGCAGCGTCGGCCATGGTGAATTCCATGCCGGGGATCAGGTTCATGGCGATAGCGCCGAACAGGGTAGAGAAGATGCCGAACTGTGCGGCCGCACCGAGGATCATCAGGCTGGGTCGGGCCAGCAACGGACCGAAGTCGGTCATCGCCCCAACCCCCATGAAGATCAGCAGCGGGAATACACCGGTCTCGATACCGGAATGGTAGAGGATACCGAGCAGGCCTTCGGGCCCCGCAATTTCCGCCACCGGGATATTGGCCAGAATACCGCCGAAGCCAATCGGGATGAGTAGCAGTGGTTCAAAACCTTTGGCAATAGCGAGATAAATCAGCAGGCTACCAACGGCGATCATAATGACCTGCCCGAGTGTAAAGTTGGCGATCCCGGTGGATGCCCAGAGTTCTAGAATGCCTTGTTCCATAGATTAATAACTCGATATCGCCTAGGCGACCTGGACCAGATCCTGATCGGTCTGAATAGCATCACCCTTGCTCACCAGTACCGACTGCACGGTTCCGGCGCAATGGCTACGAATTTCGGTTTCCATTTTCATCGCCTCGATAATCAGTACCGGATCACCATCGTCGATGGTCTGGCCGGGAGATACCAGAACCTCAATGACATTGCCTGCTAGAGGCGCTTTTATGCTGGTAGTGGCTGCCGATGGCGCTGCGGCTACTGGCGCAGGAGCTGCTGCAGCTGGCGTTACCTGGCTGATTTCTCCATTACCGGGTGCGACGACGACATCGTATTCGATGCCGTTGACACTGACGCGGTAGTTTTCGATCTCTGATGGGGCGCTCACGGGTGCCGCGGCAGCGGCTGGCACGACTGCGGCTTCATTACCCGGCGCGGGTTCGAAGGCATCGGGATTGTCGCGATTCTTGAGGAAGTTGATGCCAACCTGATGGAATAACGCGTAGGTTAAAACGTCGTCTATTTTATTCGCGCAAAGTTTGATGCCTTCCTCTTTGGCGAGGGCGTCGAGTTCGCTGGTGAGCTGTTCCATTTCGGGCTCGATCAAGTCAGCCGGGCGGCAGGTAATCGGCTCGGCACCATCGAGTACGCGTGCCTGAAGCTCTTTATTGACCTCGGCTGCAGTAGCACCGTATTCGCCTTTGAGTACACCGGCGGTTTCTTTGCTTATCGATTTATAACGTCCGCCACTGAGTACATTAATCACCGACTGAGTGCCGACGATTTGAGAAGTCGGGGTGACCAGTGGTACATAGCCGAGATCTTTTCGCACGATCGGAATCTCCTTCAATACCTCATCGAGCTTGTCGGTGGCGTTTTGTTCGCGGAGTTGATTTTCCAGATTGGTCAGCATGCCGCCTGGTACCTGGGCGGTGAGAATGCGGGAGTCGATACCTTTTAGCGAACCTTCGAATTTGGCGTACTTTTTACGAACATCACGGAAATAAACCGCGATCTCTTCGAGCAATTCCATATCGTAGCCGGTATCCCGCTCGGTGCCTTCGAGAATAGCGACGAAAGTTTCGGTGGCCGAATGACCGTAGGTCTGGCTCATCGACGAGATTGAAGTATCGAGCATGTCGATACCTGCCTCGATAGCCTTCATATAAGTCGCAGTGGAAAGCCCGGTGGTCGCATGGCAATGCATCGACAGCGGTACATTACAGGTCTCTTTAATACGGCTCACCAGTTCTTCGGCGTCATAGGGTTTTAATAGCCCGGCCATATCTTTAATACAGATCGAGCTACTACCCATGTCTTCGAGACGTTTGGCCATATCTACCCAGTAATCATTATCGTGTACCGGGCTTAGCGTGTAAGACATCGAACCCTGCGCGTGCTTGCCCACTTTGATGGTGGCTTTAATCGCGGTTTCAATATTGCGCATGTCATTCATCGCATCGAAAATACGGAATACATCCATACCATTTTCGGCGGCGCGTTCGACGAAAGCTTCGATCACGTCGTCGGCGTAGTGGCGGTAACCTAACGCATTCTGTCCGCGTAGCAGCATTTGCATAGGAGTGTTCGGCATGGCGGCCTTGAGCTTGCGCAGGCGTTCCCAGGGGTCTTCGCCAAGAAAGCGGATACAGGCATCAAATGTCGCGCCACCCCAGGTTTCCAGTGACCAGAAGCCGACCTTGTCGAGCTTTTCGGCAATCGGCAACATGTCTTCGATGCGCACGCGGGTAGCCAGCAATGACTGCGAAGCGTCGCGTAGAACCAGATCGGTTAGTAAAAGCGGTTTAGTCATAAGGTTCACCCGTATTTAGGATTTAATCTGATGATTACGGCGGTATTGGTGTATGGCAGCCTGTATGGCTGCGATATGCTGTGAACTGGCCGGGGCTGGAGTCGTGGATGGAGCAGGCGCTGCAGCGGCCTCGGGCACCAGTTTGGAGATAACCTGGATGATAACGATCAATAGAGAGAGGATAATGAATACTGAGCCCATGCCCAGACCGAGCAATTGCAGGCTTTGTAATAGCAGTTGGTCAATATTCATGGATTGATTCAGCTCTGCGAACGACAGCAAAAAAGGACTGAATTATACTATAAATATAATTTTTATTAATAACCATTAACAAAATCTATTCCTCTTATAACAGGCTTCAATGATTGTAAATTTTAGCCGCTATTTGATGGCCCTGGCGCGTAGTGACTCAATCGTTGTCGTCGGCGAAAGCACATCAGGATCGAGTTGAATTTCGATAAGCGCAGGACTATTGGCGGCTTTGGCGCGTTCGAATGCGGGTGCAAATTCGTCCGTATGAGTCACCAGCTCGGCATGTGCAGCGTAGGCTATAGCCAGCGCACAAAAGTCAGGATTGACCATATTTGTGCCGACCACACGTCCAGGGTAATCGCGTTCCTGATGCATGCGGATGGTGCCGTAGATACCGTTGTTGACAACAATGACGATAATATTGGCACCGTATTGAGTCGCCGTTGCGAGCTCCTGACCATTCATCATGAAATCGCCGTCACCCGCAAAAGCGACCACGGTACGCTGTGGATACATCAGCTTTGCCGAGATAGCGGCTGGTACGCCATAGCCCATAGTGCCACTGGTCGGCGCAAGCTGGGTTCTGTATTCACGAAAACGATAGAAGCGATGCAACCAGCCTGTGTTATTACCGGCACCATTACAAATGATTGTGTCGTCGCCAGTTGCATCCTGGACGGTTTTAATGATGTCGGAAAATTGTACCGATCCTTTTACCTGAATCGATGAATTCCAGTCCAGAAAAGACTGTCGCGCCTGTTCCAGGATTGCCGACGGTCTGGGCGATATTTCCCGGTCTTTAAGAGCATCGACAAAGGTTGCCGATGAGGCATTAATCGCCAGCTCAGGTTGGTAAATATGCCCGAGTTCTTCGGCACCGACATGAACATGAATCATGGTTTGCTTCGGATTGGGGATGTCGATTAATGAAAATCCAGCAGTCGTCATTTCACCCAGGCGGGCGCCAATCACAAGCAGGGTGTCGGCATCGCGAATAGTTTCGGTTAGTGCCGGGTTGACGCCGAGTCCGAGATCACCGATATAGCTCGGGTGTTCATGGTCGAAGTAATCCTGGCAACGGAAAGAATTAACCACGGGAATGGATGATTTTTCGGCAAACTGTTGCAAGTTTAATCGCGTCGCTTCACTCCAGCCACTGCCGCCGACGATGATCACAGGTCGCTTTGAGGTTGACAGTAATTCGGCCGTTTTATCAATATCCCGGCTAGCCGGGTGAATGCTCAGTTGTTGCCAGGGCTTTGCGTCAGTTGCCTCGGTGAGGTCGGTGAGCATATCTTCAGGTAGCGCCAGCACTACCGGTCCCGGACGTCCGCTGGTAGCCGTGGCAAAGGCGCGGTTAAGGTACTCGGGAATGCGGTCAGCATCTTCGATCTGCGCTACCCATTTCGCGACCTGGCCAAACATGCGCCGGTAATCGATTTCCTGGAAAGCCTCGCGATCCTGGTCCTTGCGTGCGACCTGGCCAATTAGCAGAATCATCGGGGTAGAATCCTGCATTGCGACATGCAGGCCGCAGCTCGCATTGGTCGCACCGGGGCCGCGGGTGACGAAGCAGACGCCCGGCCTGCCGGTAAGTTTGCCATAGGCTTCGGCCATATAGGCGGCACCCCCTTCCTGTCGACAAATAATCAGATCAATTTCAGGTTTGTCGTACAGTGCGTCGAGAGCGGCGAGGAAACTTTCGCCGGGAATGCTGAAAATGCGATCAACCTGATTGATGGCAAGCGCGTCGATTAGTATCTGCCCGCCGCTGCGAGTGGTATTTTTATTTTTCAATTCGGTTCCGCAGGGCTAATAAGTAAGCGAATATTGCACGAAGCTGATGGCAACTTCAATCTTCTAGTGGCAGGATAATTTCAAATGCCGCGCCGGTCTTCGAAGTGACTAATTTGATGCTGCCTCGATGGGCATTCAGTAGCGAACTGGTGACGGCCAGTCCAAGGCCTGAACCACCCTGACCACGTGCAGTGGTAAAAAACGGCTGAAAAATAAATTCTTGGTTGGCAATCGAAATACCAGAGCCGTTATCGGCTATTGTAATCACGCAAACAGGTTTTAGACTG
>JAOUJX010000295.1 GCA_029882955.1 Gammaproteobacteria bacterium | reverse complement strand
ATAATGCCGCAGATAGTCAAGATCGGCACAGCGACCGATTGCATGCCGACAGCCAGCCCAGCGATCATAACCGTCGCAGGGCCAGTTTCACCCGACTTGGCGATATGCTCCACTGGTTTGCCCGCAGTGTAGTATTCGGTGATGAGGCCGATAATAATGCCGCCAACCGCACCAGCGAGTACCGATACCCAGATGCCATAGTGCAAGTCGAGTTTAGCGATCAGGAAATAGGCGACACCAATAAATAATATCGAAGCACCCATGGTGCCCATACGCAGGGCTTTTTCCGGCGATCTCGCAGAATTGACTTTGACGATCAGAATACCACCAATTGAACAGAGCAGTCCCAGTGATGCCAGCGCCAATGGCAGGAACATCAAATTAGCCTGGCTACCAAGAGTTAGCATGCTCGCAGTCAGGGTCGAAGCAATCGCAATGGTCGCAATCATCGAACCGCAGTAGGATTCGAAGATGTCCGAGCCCATGCCGGCAATGTCGCCCACATTGTCACCGACGTTATCGGCGATAACGCCAGGGTTTCTGGGGTCGTCTTCTGGAATGCCGGCTTCGATTTTACCCACCAGGTCGGCGCCCACGTCGGCACTCTTGGTGAAAATACCTCCACCGACACGCGAGAATAAAGCAACCACCGACGCGCCCATGGCGAAACCGTGGATGGCGTGTAAGGTTTCAGGGTCACTGGCGAACATGTAGAAAACAACGCCAAGACCAAGCAGGCCAAGCGATGCCACCGACAGGCCCATAATGGAGCCACCGAAGAAGGCCACGGTGAGGGCGCTGGCGGCACCTTCGTTATGCGCTGCAGTGGTGGTTCGGACATTTGCTCGGGTCGCAGTATTCATGCCGATATAACCAGCGCCACCCGAAGCGAGCGCGCCTAATAGAAAACTGAATGCGGTTTGCCAGCCCAGAAATATATAAAGGAGTACAATTAATACGGACGAAAATATAGCCAGCATCTTATACTCACGCTTCATGAATACCATCGCACCAAGGTGAATCTGGTTGCCGATTTCGACGACTTTGCCCTCGCCTTCAGGGTGTTTTTTGACCTGGCCGTAAGTAATGAAGGCTGCTACTAGCCCGAGTACGCCGAATAGCGGCGGTAATAGGTTAACTTCCATTCGATTATCCCCTAAGGTTAAAGTTTAAATTTATTTTTGCTGCAACATAAAGTCTTCCCATAGTGAACAGGGTCTACTTCCGTCGCTCTCCTAAAAGCATGAGTATGATATCGTTTTTTGACCGGGTTCAATACCTCATTCTGCATAAATCAGGTTAACCTATATGAGTACAAAGGTTGAATAATTACTTAGGTGTTTAAAAAACTAGCTTAACACTAGCATTAATGCCGTTTAGTGGTTTAATCTTCGACCCTGAACCCAGACCATAGAAATTCTCAATCCTTGTTTGAAGTAACTTTGTCCAGGTAGTAATGTCACCACGCGTCCAGCTAAGAGATGATTATCTTGAAAGCCGACTGATCCGTCGTCGGCTGGTTTTCTCTGCGGCCTTCATCTTCGTGCTAATCGCTCTGGTGCTGGGTCGTCTTTATGTTCTGCAAATCGTCGAATATGACCATTTCAACACGCTGTCTGATAGTAATCGAGTGCGTATCAAGGCATTGCCACCGACACGAGGACTCATTTTTGACCGAAATGGAGTGGTCATGGCTAATAACCTGCCTTCGTATCGACTGGAAATTGTTCGCGAGCAAGTCGATGATATCGACCTCACCTTGCAACAGTTGAGTGGTTATGTCGACTTAAGTGAGCAAGACTTAAAACGTTTTAAAGAGGCTAGTCGTCGTCGGCGGCCCTTCGAAAGTATTCCCTTAAAGCTTAATCTGGACGATATCGAAGTTGCCAGACTGGCCGTCAATCTGCATCAATTTGAAGGAGTGGAGATTAACGCCCGTTTAACACGTAATTATCCCCAGGGTGCACACGCCGTGCATGCGCTGGGTTATGTCGGTCGAGTCGATGTGGACGACCTCAATCAGGTTGATGAGGCTAATTATGCAGGCACCAGCCATATTGGTAAACTCGGACTGGAGAAATTTTACGAGAGCGAATTGCACGGTCGCGTAGGTATTCAGCAGGTTGAAGTCAATGCCCGGGGGCGTACCCTGCGGGTATTGAGTGAAACGCCACCAGTACAGGGTAATAACCTGTATTTATCAATTGACTCGAACCTGCAAAAGGCCGCTGAGCAGGCTTTTGGAGATTACATGGGTTCCGTTGTGGCAATTGATCCCACCAATGGGGAAATTCTGGCATTGGTGAGTATGCCGGCTTTCGACCCCAATCTGTTTGTTAATGGAATCGGTGTCGATCTCTACAGTGAGTTGAGAGATTCACCGCGTAGGCCATTATTCAACCGGGCCTTATCCGGTCAGTATCCTCCGGGTTCAACCACTAAACCCTTTTATGGCCTGGCAGGGCTGGAAACAAATACTATCGGAGCAAGCCAAAAAGTTGCCTGTCGTGGTTTTTACCTGTTGCCGAACGAAGAACGCAGGTATCGAGACTGGAAGAAAGAAGGTCATGGTTTGGTCGATATGAAAGCGGCGATTACTCAGTCCTGTGACGTCTATTTTTATGACCTCGCCTACAGCCTGGGTATAGACAAGATGTCCAGTTTTCTGGCCAAATTCGGATTCGGTGTGAAAACTTCGGTCGATAGCACCGGCGAAAGATCGGGGATATTGCCCTCGCGTGAATGGAAGCAAAAGGCACAGGGTATGATCTGGTTTCCCGGGGAAACCTTGATTACTGGAATTGGGCAGGGAGCGATGTTGGTGACGCCCCTGCAGTTGGCCAATTCGACCGCAGCGCTATCGCAAAAAGGAAAGCGTTTTCGCGCTCACCTGGTTCGAGCTGTTGATTCCAGTCAAACCGATTTTGTTCGAGAAATACAGCCCGAAGTTGTCGAGGATTATCAATTGAAACGCAAACAAAACTGGCAGCATATCCATAAGTCGATGGTCAATGTAGTGCACGGTTTGCGTGGTACGGCGCAAGGAATTCGTTCGGGGCTGAAGTATAAAATAGCGGGTAAAACCGGTACCGCCCAGGTATATGGCATTGCTCAGGATGAGGAATATGACGCTGAGACAGTAAGTGACAAGCTGCGAGATCATGCCCTGTTTATCAGCTACGCGCCCGCAGACGACCCCAAAATCGCTGTGGCTGTTATCGTTGAAAACGGGGGGCACGGTAGTACAGTAGCTGCCCCGATAGCCAGGCAGATTATGGATGCCTATCTGGATAAGCCTTCGTGAATCAGGATATCGATAGAGATCAAATATCGCTGACACGTAGACTTCTCGATGCCCTGCGGCTCGACCCGGTGTTACTCGCGCTACTGTTTATCCTCTCGGCTATCGGTGTTGTTCTGCTCTACAGCGCCAGTGGTTCCAATGTCGATTTAATGACCCGCCAGGCAATACGCCTGGCGATGGCCTTTACTCTGCTAGTCGTGGTAGCCAATATCCCGCTTCGTTTGATAAAGAAAGCCTCCTTTTTGCTGTATTTGCTAGGGATTATGCTGTTACTTGCGGTGATGTTTTTCGGTGAGGTAGGCAAGGGCGCGCAGCGTTGGCTGGATCTGGGGTTTATCCGTTTTCAGCCTTCCGAGATATTAAAGCTTGCGGTGCCAATGGTGGTCGCTGCGTATTTATCGAATCGACTCTTACCAGTGGGCTGGAAGGAGTTGATTATATCGGTAGTGCTGGTCATGATCCCCGTTTTTCTCATTGCTCGTCAGCCCGATTTGGGTACTTCGATACTCGTCGGCAGCGCTGGATTTTTCGTGCTGTTTCTGGCCGGGGTTCGTTGGCGAATTATTATAACTCTGGGGGTGCTGTTGTCGTTGATGGCGCCTTTTTTATGGAAGGTAGCACTGCGCGATTACCAGCGAGAACGGATATTGACACTACTCAACCCGGAAAGCGATCCGTTGGGCGCAGGCTACCACATTATTCAGTCTAAAATAGCGATTGGCTCTGGTGGTGTTTATGGCAAAGGATGGCTAAATGGTACACAATCCCAGCTTGATTTCATTCCTGAGCGGTCTACCGATTTTATCTTTTCGGTATTTGGTGAAGAGTTTGGCTTCTTTGGCAGTGTATTGTTAATTTGTCTCTATGTTGTGATCATTTATCGGGGACTTTATGTCGCCGCCTGTTCGTCGGACAATTTCGGTCGAATGCTGTCAGGTGCGCTGAGCCTGACATTTTTTGTTTATCTTTTCGTGAATACCGGTATGGTCACTGGTATGTTGCCAGTCGTAGGTGTTCCATTGCCCTTGATCAGCTATGGCGGAACCTCGATGGTGACTTTAATGATGGGATTCGGTTTAATTATGGCAATACGATCGTCCAAGCGATTCTGGAATAATTGATGAAACAATTAGTACTGCTTTTCTCACTATTTGTACCGGCCGCAATGGCTGCCGTTGTTATTCCCGCAGGTGATTATAAACACCGCGAAGACGTTCAGGAATTTATCAATCGGCTGGCCAGGAATAGCGATTATACGGAGGTCGAACTCATTGAATTGTTTTCTCAGGTGAAGAAGCAGTCGCATTTATTCGAGCGTCTTGACCGGCCTGCTGAAAAGGAGCTGCAATGGCATCAGTATAAAAAGATTTTTATCAAGGAGAAGCGAATAAGCCGGGGTGTTGAATTCTGGCGTAAATATAAAACTCAATTAGCAGAGGTTTCGGCCAAAACTGGTGTGCCGGAACAAATTATTGTTGCGATCATCGGAGTTGAAACTTTTTACGGTATTTATAAAGGCAAAGACCCGGTTTTCGACAGCCTGGTGACGATATCCTTTGATTACCCCAGGCGAACGAAATTTTTTACCCGCGAGCTCGAAGAGTTCCTCCTGCTGGTTAAAGAGCAAAATCTGGATCCGTTGACAATCAGGGGGTCTTACGCCGGGGCGATGGGAATGCCGCAGTTTATTTCGTCAAGTTATCGCAACTATGCAGTCGATGGCGATGGTGATGGGCAGGTAAACCTGTTCGATAATATCGCCGATATTACCGCCAGCGTCGCCAATTATTTTGTGCGCCACGGCTGGCAGGCGGGCCAGGCAGTGGCCAAGCCGCTAACAGCGATAGCGGATAATTCGGTCGCCAGACTGGAGCCGGGGGTTAAAACTAACTATAAATGGTCAGACCTCACAGATCATGGTTTGGTCTCCAACCATCGGATTGCAGCCGAAACTCCGGTTGCTCTGGTTCGTCTGGAACAGAAGAAGTACCCCGAGTACTGGGCCGGGTTAAATAATTTTTATGTGATTACCCGT
>JAOUJX010000294.1 GCA_029882955.1 Gammaproteobacteria bacterium | reverse complement strand
CCGCCGGTTCTCGCCGCCGAAGGTAATGCAGATGAGCAACGTGCGGCTGAGTTGCTATCCCTGGGACGGATCGACGAAGCCAGGCTGATACTTGAAACTAGTTCAAACTCTGCCGCGGGACTGGCACTGCAATCGGTAATCGCGATTGCATTAAATGATCTTGAAGCTGCGCAGAAACATGCGGATGACGCAGCGGCCATCGATGCCAGCAGCCCTGCTGTCGCTATCGCCATGTCATATGTCAAGCAGTCACAGCTCAAACTAGAAGAGGCACAGGCAGTTATCGAAAGCGCTTTGAGTGCTGAGACCGGTAATGCATTGTTATGGGCGAGAGCGGGTGAATTACGATTAATGTCCGGTCGTAATACCGAGGCACTCGCTGCCGCGAACAGAGCCAGTCAACTTGACCCGAATTCATCGCAGGCAAATCTGGTCAATGGCTTTGCTGCTTTGTCGACCTTTGATACGGCTCAGGCAGCTGAAAGTTTCAGGGCTGCTATCGATTTGAATTCGGCTGATCCAATGGGCTACCTGGGACTTGGTTTAACACAGATCAGTGAAGGGGATCTGGAAGCCGGTCGTAACGACATCGAGATAGCTGTGAGTCTTGATTCCAATAATGCGATTCTGAGGTCTTATCTGGGTAAGGCTTATTTTGAAGAAAAGCGCAGCCCGTTGGAAGATCAACAATTTGAAATCGCTCAACAACTCGACAGTAATGATCCGACACCTTGGTTCTATCAGTCGATTTCACAGCAGACACGGAACGATCCGGTGCAGGCATTACAGAGCCAGCAAAAAGCGATCGAGTTGAATGATAATCGGGCTGTTTATCGTTCTCGGTTACTGCTTGATTCTGACCGAGCGGCCCGTGGTATTAGTCTCGGTCGTGTTTACAGTGATTTAGGGTTTGAACAACTTGCACTGGCCGAGGGTTGGAAATCGGTTAACACGGATCCGACCAACTCTTCGGCGCATTTGTTTCTGGCTGATTCCTATAGCGCATTACCACGACATGAAATCGCCAGGGTCAGTGAGGCCCTGCAGGCTCAGATGTTGCAACCGGTTAATGCAGCTCCAGTTAATCCGACCAAAGCAGAGGGGAAATTGTTATTGGCTGCCAGTGGCCCTGCCGCAGTTGGATACAACGAATACAATGCGTTATTCGACCGTAACCAGACCAACGCGGTGATCAGTGGCATGGTGGGTGAGCATGGTACCAGTAGCACTGAAGCCATTGTCTCAGGTCTTTACGGTAAGACAGCATTTAGCGCTGGTATCTATCACTTTGAGACAGAGGGTTTCCGTGACAGTGCTTTTCAGGAAGATGATATTGGTAACCTGTTTGTTCAGCATGATTTTAGTTCGGCTACCAGTGTTCAGTTCGAGCTTCGCTCGAGAGAAACGGAATACGGTGATTTGACCCAGAAATTTCATGATCATAGTAGCTTTCCTGGGAAACTGAATACCGAGGATAATGATACCCTGCGCTTGGGTGCTCGCCATTCATTTGCAGCTGGATCGACATTGCTGTTGTCAATAACCGATCAGGAAGGTAGTAAAAAAGAAATTGACGATCCTTTTCCACAGGAGCTTGTGGAATATAACGAATTCGATAGCCCTGATAGGAAAGCCCAAGGCGGTGAGTTGCAGTATCTTTATCGTTCAGCGGAATTCAGTATTACTGGTGGCATGGGTACGGTTGACTCTAAAGAGGATGTTACCCAGTTTGTTTTATTTGACGCCGCGTTTTTTGGCGGACCTCCAGGTGTTATCTTTTCCTCTCACGATTTGATCGGATTTGGCGTCCTCCCAGCAGATTGGGGTCTGATCGATGCAGATATCAAGCATGAGAATGTCTATTTGTACTCAAATATTAACCTCGGGACTACAGCGATTCTGACGCTGGGTGTGAGTCGTGACGAAATCGATAGCGAGCTTGTGGGTGCCCCTGTGGAGAAAACCAATCCGAAATTTGGTATAACCTGGGTGCCTAATTCGCAAACTACAGTGCGCCTAGCTTCGTTTGAAACTGTGAAACGGACATTATCCACCCAACAAACGCTGGAGCCAACCCAGGTAGCTGGATTTAATCAGTTCTTCGATGATTATGACTCTAGTGAAACCAAACATTCAGGTATTGCGATTGATTACAAGTTTAATTTGAGTTTGTCCGCAGGGGTAGAAATTTCAAAACGGGACATAGCTGTCCCAACGCTCGATATACTCTCTGGGTCTCTGGCTTATGCCGACTGGGAAGAACGTATGAGTCGGGCTTATCTCTACTGGACGCCAAGCAAGCAATGGGCATTTAAAGTTGAATATCTGCAAGAACGCCTGGATAGGGGAGTCGAAATAGACCCGGATGGTGTGGTCGAATCCGATACTGACCAGCTAGCATTAGGGGCTAGTTATTTTCATTCAGCTGCAATAAGCGCAACAATGACGGCGACTAAATATGACCAGGAAGGCATATTTGGGGGGTTCTGGGCCACCGATTCGATTGAACCAGGTGAAGATAATTTCTGGCTGGTTGATGCAGCTGTTAATTATCACCTGGCGGCTAGAAGGGGGGTTGTAACATTCGGTGTGACTAACCTGACGGATGAAGAGTTTTCCTATTTCGATTTGGACCTTAACAACGCCAGGTTACAACCAGCAAGAACGGCTTATGCAAAACTAAGTCTGTCATTCCTGTGAGTGCATAAATTGAGGGTAGTTCCCCAATCTTTACCTAAATTTACACCATTTGGGTGATGATATAGGGAGCAGTATTCAATAAACTAACAAAAGCATAGTGGATCCTGCGTATCTATCCAGCTTCAAGCTGTTTAACGTGTTTACGGGGTTAACTCTGGCACGTTGATATCTTTAGACAGATTTAGCTTTGAAAAATCATTTTATAAAGAGGAGTTAAGAATAATCATGAAGAAATTTTTATTAATAATGAGCGCCTTTATTTGCACAGCTAGTATGGAAGCTTATGCCTGGTCGTTTAATACATCTATGTTTTCCGCAGTAGATTATACATTTTCTGTAAATGGTAATAAATATAAACTCTCAGACGGCAATTGGGTTGTCAGTAGTATTTATGAATATAATTATGGGGCCGTTTGTATAAATGTAAAATCAAGTAATATTACTGTCCATAGTGGTGACGGTAATCGTGGAGCTGGAGTAATATCACTTACACAACTGTCGGAAAGCGATGATTCAGGAAGGGACAAGGGAACACACTCTGCGACAGGATCGTTGTTATTGAACAGCATGTTCCAGCATTATAAGTTAAAAAACGGAAACGATGAAGCCTGTTATGAAAGTTCTACTTTGGTAAATGATGCTGGTGAAATAGTAACTTTTATTGATCCGAATCAAGCGCCAACTGGCAATTGTAATGAAGATGACATAAATCCCGATCATGTAAACGAGAATGTGAATTTCCACGTATGCCACGCTGACTCGGTTAATAAGGTCGAGTATAAAGATTTAGTCTGGATGCCGAAATTTGCAGTCTATGTCCAGGTCGTAGAAGGTGATGAAACTGGTCCGTATACTCCGTACAACACGTTAACGCACGGGATTGCTGAGTGTACATGGCAAGATGCAGAAGGTAATCCTGGGGAACTCCATGTTGATACGAGCGGAGCAGAAGATCATAATCTAGACCATTATGATAATATCGACTGCCCAGTGACAGTCTATAAAACTTGGGAAGATCCAATTGAGTTGCATGATTTGTCTAAATTCTTTAACCCACCAGCAGCAGAACCTGTAGACGAACCTGTATTGTAAAACTGCTGAATAGGTGTAGAGAACAAAAAGTACAGGCACCAATATCTGCCATCAGAAGCTAGTTAAAATAACAACATAAAGACAGTTAAAATGCCTAAAATCCCCCTTTACAGGGGGCTTTTTTTGCCCGAACAAAAGGAGCGTGACTAAATCAATTTACCCCGTCGTAACCAAACCCGATGTCAGATAATCAGAATAGAGTACCCCAGGGACAGCTAACCCATTAATAGTTGATAACAAACAGATAAGGAGATCAAAGATAGCCAGGATGTAAGAGTCGTAATTCCCCAATATCCACATCATGTAACCCAGCGCGGTAATCGTCGCCAGAAAACCTTTTTCAACACCGACGATTATCGTTATTACATAAAACTCATGTCTGAGTTCAGCGCCCGCGCATATTACCGGAAAGGACCTGGCACCGAAAAGGCCCGGACGTAAACCAAAAAAGGGTTAATAGGTGTACTGTCCCCTGATATGACCCGATTCAGGCCTGCTTTGATGTAGATTTGCACCCAAAGTGGGTAATGCAAATAGATTTCCATATGGTTTTAAATGTTGGGCGTCTGGTAAAAATAAAACTCGACCTTATATATAACTCGAGGTGTTGATATGAATGAATCAGTTAATATTGTTTGTGTGCACTGTTCGGGTGTAAACCGACTACCTGCACAAAAACTGGGTGACCAGCCTAATTGTGGCAAGTGTAAAAAGCCCTTGTTTAATTCGAGTCCTGTCGAGCTGCATAGCTCCGACTTTGATCGGCATTTAAAGCGCAATGACATACCGTTAATCATCGATTTCTGGGCTCCCTGGTGTGGCCCTTGCAAGGCGATGGGGCCCGCGTTTGCACAGGCTGCTGCCGAGCTTGAACCTGATTTCAGACTGGCAAAGTTGAATACTGAAGCCGAACCTGAAATAGCCATGCGTATGAAAATTAGTAGCATTCCCACCATGATTATATTCAGGGGTGGTAAGGAAATAAGTCGTCAATCCGGTGCTATGACGGCAGCAGGAATCAGCAACTGGATACATTCAGTGCAGGGCTCGGCGGTTTGAAATAATTTTTAGCTGCTCGCTATTGAGTTGAGGCTGATGACAGAGGATGGTGCCTGAATCTTTTAGTTCTTTTTTAGACAGTGGCTCTTGATTCTTTAATTGGTTAGTGAGAACCCGCTGGTTAGCCTCGGAGGCATCACCACCTTGATCTAGTCGTTGAGATATTCTTTGCCGGAGTTCTTTTTCGGGAGCCTGGCAACTAATCAGGAAGCTGGGCACATCAAGCCTCTGGGCTGTCTGTCTGAATAGACCCCGTTGAGCAGACTTCAGGCAGGTAGCATCGACGATGACACTAAAATTATTTTCTACTAATTTTTGTGCCAGTTCTGCCAGGCGGGAATAGGTTTTCTGGCTGGCCCCTTCGGTGTATATCCCCTGACCGACAGACGAGCCTGAATCGGCTGTCGATACCAGGTCGTAAAGACGTTTGCGTTCTATATCAGATCGTATATGAATGGCACCTAGTTTAGATGCCAGGTTCCCGGCAACGGTTGATT
>JAOUJX010000293.1 GCA_029882955.1 Gammaproteobacteria bacterium | reverse complement strand
GTCTGTTAGACGAATCGCCCCATGAGGATCGAGAAGCCTTTCTGGTATCACCTATCGATCAAATTCCAGACCGTCAAAATATAGCTATCGGTATCCTTGGTCTTACCGCGCCGAAAGACTCCGACTTCATGGAGTATGGTTCAGAGATCGCAAGCCTGTATAAAAGTGCATCCTTCTCGCAAGTACAGGAGAAGATGTACGGATCTGGAACAATACAGCCGACCGTAGACCCATCACGTGTATTTTGCTGGCTTTACCAAAGGCGTGAAAATAATGACTGCCTCCCTCAGGAACAGGTACCTAAAATCTTACTGGATAACACAGAACTACTACATCGATTCAGATCATTACACCGATTAAACCAGTATTCAAACCTCTACCAATACCACAATGTCCACTTGATAGATATCCTAAGGCTTTCGATAGTGGATATACACCTACACCTTCAACGGGGAGAGTTTGAAGTCGCTTTTACCAAATGGCGAGATCAACTTCTTTTCTCAAAGAACCTTCTGGCAGGTACAGATGGATTGATCGGGAAAACGGTCGCACGACTGACATTTGTATTCACCCTCCCGCACCTAGAAAATATTCTGGCTGCTGATCCCGAGCTGGCTAATAAGTATAAGGAGGAGCTTGCATACCTACTTGAGATCGATGGAGTCGAGGCTTTCAATCTTGATGGAATACAGCGAGCCGAATATTCAATTCTTAAGCAGGCTCTCGAATACCCTCCCGAAGGGAAAGAAGACAAACTTTCCTGGCTGGTCTTTCACCTTGGGCAGAAGCAGAGAATACTCAATCGTTACTATGAGTTTTCAAAAGACTACACCAAAGCACTACGTCTTCCGTGGTCTCAGATCGAAGAGGAGGTGACACGCCTAAGGGAAAAACATTTATACCCGTCGCCATGGGACATTCTAATCGACCCCTTCGGAACAGTGCTCCTGAGTGAATATTTTTTAGAGGCTCGGATAGAATCCCTTACAGGAGAGCTAATCAATTTACACGCTATTGACGGGAAGCTTCGACTTGCCTCATTGCTGGTTCTCATCACTAATGCTGATATAGAGGACGATGAAATACCAGCCTTTATAGAAGCAGCAGGGCCTGCTTATTACAACCCACTCTTAAAAGCTCCAATGAAATGGAACCCTGATAAACGAATAATCATCTTCCCATATCTAAATAATCCTTGTGAGGTGAAAGAATCCTTCCGTATACCAGATAACAGAACCAGAGGACTCTTATCAACGCCCCGCCCGTATCCGAGGCTCTGCTAATGGGTGGAGCGAGTCGGTCGCCTATGGTACCTAACAATATGCGTTTGTCGCAATTCCTTGCTGGGCTCTCTTTGCACGCGCAATATTAAAAGTCTCCTTCGGGTCGATAGTACGCATTCGTAAAATTGGCTTGTAGGTCTCAGTTCTGGCCAACTGCGGACATTCGCCTTGGTCACCATAAATCTCGCCAAAGATCCAGTTTCGGGCACTCGTTGTCAGTTAAAAACCCGACGCCAGGCACGGTTAGACAGCTCAGCTTTCAAAATCGAGCGACGCAATAATCTGATTTAACTTAAATTGCAAGCCGCCCTGTTCCTGCGAGGCGGCGTTGTCTTTGACCAGCACTAGCTCTCTTTGCCTGATCTTTTCCAGATATTGCGTGTTACAGTCCATCACTGCCTGTTTGATTTGCTTGAAATGAGCTGGAATCGAATCCATGTCGTTAACATAGGTTCCGATAAAACACCTGCTGCCCTTTTCGATTTTGGCCAAAGGGTTAATACGACGGCCAAAATTGCTAAAGTCTTCGCACCACTCCTCGGGTGCATCCTCGGAAAGTTGATAAAACAGGTCGATGTAGGCTTCCTTCCGAATCCGTGGAGGGCGATTGGCATCTATACCTTTAATTTTGGTCTCGTTAAATTGTGTCATGAGTCTGGATTCCTGTTTAGATTGCTGCACGGGATGCAACTATGGGAAGGCCGCTATTCGGCAACAGGTAAGCTGACGCTGGCGGAGCAGATCTATCAGGTCACCTTAGCATAGGTATAGTCCCGGCAGGGGATAAAGCCTTGTCCAATATGAAATGAGTCTGAAGTTGATATGAGTCCGTTCATGATGGGGGATGAAAACCATTATGAAATTCGAAGACCTAAAAACTATCGATCAATTAATCGATTTCCTGTCAGGCCCCCACGCCGTAGCCTTTTCGGTCATCAGTGACAAGCAAGCCTGCTATAGATGGAACCAGGGCGATCTGGATGAGCGCAAAGGGGGTTATCATATCAATGCAGTCGATGAGGTGACCCAATTTGAAGTCGTCTGCACGGTGGAGAGGATCAGTGAGCAATTCCTCATTCCGGCTCTTGAACAGATGCTCGACGCCTTAGTTGATGACCTTCAAGGGTTTAAAGATGGCAGGTCTGGGAAGATTGTGCTGTACGGCTCAGTTCAGCCAGAAGCAGTCATTAACTATTATCAATTCACTCTGACCCTGAGATATCCCATCAACTTGTCGAGCTGGCAGCAGCATAGCGGCTAAAGTTCATTTACTGAATATTGATACTCGAAACAAACTGGCGACAAACCTAAAAAATTCATATCAATCGATCTTGTTATTTGATAAATTCCACACAATACCCTTCAAAGAATAAGGTTTATATATGCCGTAGTACCTTCTAACTATAAGGGTGTTGTCCAGTACCATTGACACTCTATCTGTATTCGTTCACCCCCAGCTTTTGTGTCTAAATTTGAAAAACTACCAGGGGTGGCGTTTTAAAGAAGAATAGGAATGCTTTTCGATCATGAATAACAATCGAGATTCCATAGGTGATCAGGGGGGAGTAATACACGCAATCCCTTCGGGTGATCAAACATCATTTAAGATAATGACAATTTCCATGGTCGTAGCAGTGTTGGTCTTTGTCTTTGATCTGGCTATGCCCGTTGATGTCGCCTTTGGTATGCCCTATGCGGTGCTAGTCCTGATGGGTTTCTGGTTTTCGAAGAGGGGCCAAATATATATCCTGGCTTCCCTGGCTTCGGTGTTTACCGTTATCGGACTATTAGTATCTCCGAATGAAATCATTCCCTGGATTGTTATCCTCAATCGAGGGATGGCGCTATTCGCCATTTGGTTTACTGCGACTGTAATTGTTGCCTCACGCAAGTTAGCCAGGAAATCTATAAGAGAGCTGGAAAGAAGTGAGCAACGATTCCGTGACGTCGCTGAATCAGCTTCAGACTGGATCTGGGAAATGGGGCCGGATCTTCAGTTTTCTTACTTCTCCGAACGCTTTTACGAGGTTACTGGCCTCCAATCGGAGGATGTTATCGATACATCGCGAACTGGTCACGTGGATTCTCTCGACCTGGCCGCGAACCCGGAAAAATGGCAGCACCTTTTTGCAAAAATGGATAAACACAAACCATTTCGCGATTTTGAATACGACTTAAAGGTAGCTGACGGCAGTATTCGATATGTGCGTACCACCGGCATTCCTGTTTTCGGTGCAAACGGCAGCTTCGAGGGTTATCGGGGAACAGGCACCGACGTAACCGATCAGAAAAAAGTAACAGATGCTTTGCAAAGGGAAACTACCCGCATTCAGGGAATTGTTGATAACGTAATGAATGGGATTGTTACGATTAATGAACAGGGAATTATTGAATCATTTAATCCAGCCGCAGAAAAAATGTTCGGATATCCCGCTGCCGAAGTGATTGGACACAATGTCAATATTTTAATGCTGGAACCGGATAAAGGTCGGCACGATAGCTATATTCAAAATTATGTTCGCACCGGCAAAGGAAATGTTTGCGGCATCGGTTCTCGCGAGGTGATGGCGCAGCGCAGGGATGGAGGAGTCTTCCAGCTTGAATTGGTGGTTAGCGAGATGCACATTGGCGAGTGCCCGTTTTTCATCGGTGTGCTGGTTGATATTACACAAAGAAAACTGGTAGAAGAGAAACTCAGGAAACTCTCCCGTGCGGTAGAATACAGTTCTTCGGCTGTAATCATTACCGATACTTACAGCAAAATCGAATATATCAATCCGAAGTTCACCGAAATTACCGGTTATTCCTGGGATGAAGCTATCGGAGAGAGTCCCCGTATCCTGAAATCAGGACACACTTCAGATGCAGCCTATCAGGAGCTGAAAAGAACTATTGCTTCAGATGGGGAATGGAAAGGTGAACTACATAATCGCAAAAAAGACGGTAGTTTGTACTGGGCTCGTAACTCTATTTCAGGTGTCAAAGATGATAGCGGAGTAATCACCCATTACATATCAATACATGAAGATGTAACCCGGGAAATGGAACTCAAGCATCAGATTAGCTATCAGGCCAGCCATGATGATTTAACCGGGCTGATAAGCCGAAGTGAGTTTGAGCGACGAGCAGAGCGCTTATTGTTAACTACCCAGCAAGACAAGAGTGACCATGCTCTGTGTTTTATGGATCTTGACCAGTTCAAGATCATTAATGATACCTGCGGCCACGTTGCTGGAGATGAACTTTTGCGTCAGCTTAGTCAGGTTTTGCGAAGTGTGGTTAGACAGCGTGATACTCTGGCTCGATTAGGTGGTGATGAATTTGGAGTTTTGATTGAGCACTGTTCACTAGAACAGGCACAAAGGGTAGCCGATACTTTACGACAGGCAATAGAGAAGTTCCAGTTTTCCTGGGAAGGACAGCCGTTTCGTGTCGGTGTGAGCATTGGCCTGGTCAAAATTAATAAAACCACGCCCAATCTCACCGAGTTACTAAAGCAGGCCGATGCGGCCTGTTACATGGCAAAGGATTTAGGTCGTAACCGTATCCATACCTATTACCCGGATGACGTCGAGTTGGCAAGACGCCTTGGCCAAATGCAATGGGCCACTGGTATAAACCAGGCGCTGGAGGAAAATCGTTTCTGTCTATACGCCCAGGCGATTGTGCCGTTGGGTAGTGGTGCCGGTCGACATTGTGAGCTTTTACTGAGAATGTTGAGTGAAGAAGGGGAGATCATCCCTCCGAATGCCTTTCTACCGGCAGCAGAGCGTTATGATTTGATAGGGTTGCTAGATGCCTGGGTCATCCATGAAGCCTTCACTTTACTGGCAGCGAATCCTGCCTTTGTCAAACAAGTTGATTTTATTACCATTAATCTCTCTGGCCCGTCATTGACTAACGGTGATTTCCTGGACTCTATTATTTCACAATTAAAAATTGCTGGAATTGAACCGAGCAAGATCTGTTTTGAAGTAACCGAAACCGTAGCTATTTCAAATCTAAGTGCGGCGATTACATTTATCGAAGTCCTCAAGCAGGTCGGCTGTCATTTTGCACTGGATGATTTTGGTAGTGGAT
>JAOUJX010000292.1 GCA_029882955.1 Gammaproteobacteria bacterium | reverse complement strand
AAAAGAACAACATTGCCAATATACATCGAAATGATCACCGACCAGAAAACATCAGGATGATCGACAAATAATCTCGGGCCGGGTTGTATGCCGTAGGAAATCAATGCACCAAGCATGATCGCAGTAGTACCCGAACCCGGAATGCCAAGCGTCAATAAGGGCACAAACGAGCCTGACGATGCGGCATTATTGGCAGCCTCTGGAGCAGCGAGCCCGCGCAGAGAACCCGTGCCAAACTCTTCCTTGGCTTTGCCTTTAGCCAGATTACGATCTACACCATAGGCGAGGAAAGCAGCGATGGTGGCACCTGCACCGGGCAACACGCCAACCAGGAAACCGAGTACCGAGGAACGCGCCACGGTCGGCGCAACCTCCTTAACCTCTTCCTTGCTTAGTTTCATGCTTCCAAGTTTGCTGATATCCTGTGTCTCCGAGCTAGTCTCAGTGCGCTCCAGCACCGACATCATCGCTTCCGCGAGGGCAAAGGTTGCCATCGCCAGCAACAAAAAGCTGATGCCATCGAGCAAGTCGATTGAGCCGAAAGTAAATCGCTCAACACCGGTAGCACGATCGGTACCGACGGTAGATAGCATGAGCCCAAACACCGTCATTATGAGCGCTTTCAATACCTGTCCCTTACCACTAAAAGCAGCAACAGCCGATAGACCGAGAACCATTAGCGCGAAATAATCCGCCGATTGAAAACTCAGTGATACCTTTGCAAGCATCGGTGCTGCGACGAGCAGAAAGATCGCTGAGATAGTGCCACCGGTAAATGACGCATAAGCCGCCAGTGCCAGGGCTTTGCCCGCCTGCCCCCTGGCTGCCAGCGGATAGCCATCGAAGGCCGTCACAACTGTTCCCGAACAGCCTGGCGCATTGATTAAAATCGAGGAAGTCGAACCACCGAATATCGCGCCATAATAAACTCCTGCCATTAAGATAATGCCCGAAGAAGGCTCTATGCCGTAGGTGATCGGAATCATTAAAGCGATTGCAGACACTGGCCCAAGGCCGGGTAACATGCCAATAAAAGTGCCCACAAAACAACCCAGCACTACCATAAGCAGGTTGGTTGGCAATACCGCCGTTTGCAAGCCGGATAAAATTCCTTCGATCATTTCATTGCCCTACCCATAGTCGGCCAGGTGCTAAATAGATATCGAGCAACTGGGTTAAGCCAAACCAGAAAATAAAAACAAATGGCAACGATACCAGCAGCAGAACCTTGACGCGTTTTTCTCCGAGAGTACGAAATCCTGCAATTAAGAACAGCGAGGTCGAAATAAAGAAACCTAACCAGTCCAGGGTTAAACCGTAGAGCAGGGTCAATACAATCAGGAATATCACCGGCTTCCAGTCCAAATTAGCAGCCACGACTGTCGATTTATTTCGACCACTGATTAGCAAAATGAGTGAGAATGCAATGCCCAGCGTAGACAGCACCAAGGGCAGGGTTCGGGCCGTCATCGAGTCAAGCTCGTCACCCGGATATAGCTTGATTTCTGAAGCATAGAAACCGTATGCGACTGATAAAAGCAGAAAAAATATAGCGCCAATCTGTTCTTTAGAAAGCGTCATGTCTGGCTCCGGAAGGCAAACACCCCGGACCAGGTCCGGGGTGTCGACAAGAGTATCTATTTGTTTATAAGAATCCCAGTTCGCGCATTAGATCACCAACCTGTTTTTCCTGTTCTTCGAGGAAAGCATAAAACTCCGAACCTGGCTTGTAGACGTTAACCCAGCCATTACGAGCACGTACAGTCTCCCATTCGGGGGTCTTATACATCTTGCCCAGTACCTCCGCATAAGCATCGGCTTCAGCTTTGCTTAGCCCCGGTGCGCCGAAAAATCCGCGCCAGTTAGCAAATACTGTTGGATTCCCCATTTCTACCAGAGTCGGTACATCGGGGGCATCGGCCAGACGCTCCGGTGCAGTAATCGCGAGTATACGAACCTGACCAGCCTTACTCATTTCGAGGGCTTCGCCTAAACCGGTCGAAAGCAGTTGAGCTTCACCCGATAACAGACCGGCCATCGCCTTGCCACCCGCGTCGTAGGGGATATATTTGAGTGCCTTGGGGTCCAGGCCCTCGGCTTTGATAGCAGCCGCTGGTACCAGATGATCAAGACTACCTTTGGCTGAACCACCAGCGAACTTCATCTTACGAGGATCAGCCTTAAAACCGGCAACCACCTCTTTCCAGCTCTTGATTGGGCTATCGTTACGCACCACGAATGCGCCATAGTCAGCAATCGTACCCGCAACCGGAGTCAGGTCACGAAAAGACTGTGGGAAAACCCTGGTTAATGAGCGCACTACGATAGGCGTAGAATTAACCATTAAAGTGCCTTTTTGCTGGGAGGCAGTCTCGATAATATGTGCAATAGCTTTACCACCGCCGCCACCAGACAAATTCTGATAAGACGCAGTCTTGATCAATCCCGCTTTTGTTAAGGCCTCACCCGTGCCGCGAGCTGTACCGTCCCAGCCACCACCTGCACCGCCAGGAATCAGAAAATGAATAGAATCGATCTCTGCGGCCAAACTTGACATGGAAAGGCCTGCACTTGCCAGGCCAAAGCAGCTGGCAGCAGCAAGGGTTAAGAAACGACGCCGATTAGCGCCAGCATGATTATTCACGGTAATACCTCCGGTTGAGTAATTATTGATTTGCCCGGAGAACATACACCCGCACGGAGAGCCCGCAAAGATAAGGGAGATAATGCCTTTTTAATTCTTTAAAGTCATTTTGTCCATACTGTTTACGAGACAGGATTAGTGCCGCCGATAATGGCGCTCGGGTCTTCCCACGCCGCCATAGGTGACATCAACTTCGAGCTCTTCGGTACCGACCAGGTACTCCAGATAGCGACGCGCCGTGGTTCGACTAACGCCGATGGTCTGACCGACGAGTTCGGCACCCAGTGAATCTGAACTGGCCTGAAAAATTTCACGGATCTTACCTAGTGTCAGGCTATCTATGCCCTTAGGCAGCTGACTGCCAGAATGATCGCTTTGTTCAGACTTTATCGACCTGGGCATCAAACCGTCGATATCGGACTGCTCCAGTGTATCCAGTGTTTTCAGCTGAGTGAAATACTCCTGGAACTTGAGTAGTGAATCCCGTAGTCGACTAAACTCCAGCGGTTTCACAATGTAGTCAAACACACCGCCGCGCATGGCATTTCTAAGTGAGTCGACGTCTTTGGCCGCAGTAACCAGTATGACCTCGATATTATGTTTTTCTTCGCGCATGGATTTCAGTAGATCGAGGCCACTACCGTCGGGAAAATGAATATCGAGTAACATCAGATCAGGCATCAGGATCTCGATCATTTCCCGGCAGTCTTCCAGATTATGCGCCAGACCAACCACTTCGAAGTCGGACAATTTTTCCAGAAACCGCTTTTGAATTTCGGCGATTCGTGGATCGTCTTCGACGATGATAGTCCTTATTCTGCTATGGCCTGGCTGATTCATGCAAATTTCTCTATATTGTCGGCATTCATTTTTTCAGAATCTTTTTCGGCAGGTAAACGATCACTCGACTACCACCAGCCCCGGTCGAGTTGATGGAAATTTTACCCTGCAGGTTTTTAACAATGGTGGCCACAAAGTAAAGGCCATAGCCGTGGCTCTCACCATCCCCGGATTTCGAAGTGACGCCTTTTTCGAATATATGCTGCTCCTCACCATCAGGCACACCCTCACCATTATCTTCGATTTCGAAAATCAAATCATTGCCGTAATCGCTCATGGTCAGTGTGATCGACTTATCCGTAGTTCCACCTGCTTTTATATGAAGCCGCGTTGCCTCGAAGGCATTATCAAGCAAATTTCCCAGCAATGAGACTAATTGCTCCCGCGGTAGCTGTGACGGTATGTCCTTCATGTGGCTCTCAGGATCCACCACCAGCTCGAGGTTAAGCTCCCTGGCGCGATTAAACTTACCTAGAATACAGCCCGCAATCACCGGGTCGGGAACCGTTTCGACCAGTAGATGAACCAGCTCCTGCACGCCTTTACTCTCCTGCCCGATCAACTCCAGAGCCTGATCTTTGGCATCGATCTGGATCAGACCGGCAATGGTGTGTAACTTATTGGCGTACTCGTGGCTTTGCGAGCGTAGCGTCTCGGCATACTGCTCGATATGCGAAAGTTTACGCGTTAGTAACTCCAGCTCACCCTTTGGCCGGAAGCTTGACACCACACCAGTCACCTGACCTTTAAATAGAACCGGAAGACGATTTACGATCAGGTTTTGTCCATTTATCCAGATTTCTTTATCGTGCTCCGGAATACCGCTATCAAGCGCACTCCACATATCGCTCTCGGGCAATACCTGTCGAATATCCCGACCCGCCAGCGATAGATTTTTTGGTAACCCCAGGGTTTCTACCGCGGTGCGGTTAAAGGTCGTAATCATGCCGTCACGGTCGATAGAAATTATACCTTCCCGCACCGTCTCCAGGGTGGTATTACGCTCTTCGAACAAACGCGCAATTTCTTCCGGCTCGAGGCCAAAGAGTATTCGCTTGAAATGACCAGAGATAGCAAGCCCCACCAGCGTACTGAAAAACAACGAGGCAAATACAATCAATACCACCGAATTTTGATAACCACCAATCGTCTCATCGATACTGTCGAGCATATAACCGACACTGGTAACACCGATTACATTACCCGTCGTATCGAAAATTGGCGACTTACCACGCATCGAAGGGCCGAGGCTGCCGACTGCTTTGGAGACATAAGACTCACCCTTTTCTATCGCTCTTTGATTGTCACCGCCGACCCGTTTTTGCCCGATGCGGTCGGCAATGGGATGCGAAAAACGAATACCTTCCAGGTCTCCGACAACAATAAAGCGGGAGTCGGTGTTTTTTCTGATTGATTCCGCCAGGGGTTGAATCTGTTCGACGTCTCGTGCCAACAACCCCTGTCGAATCTGCGGTAGACTCGAAACCACTCGCGATAATTGCAGGGCCTGGGCACCAATACGTTCCTCAAGCACCACTTCGATGTAATGCAGAGTAAAACTCCCGCTGATAATAGCCTGTAGCAGTACGACAAATATGAGCGAAAGCATTAATCGCGTACGCAGACTGGCCCGCGAAAAGAGTTTTGTGATAGCAGCCATAGAACACTCTCTCAGGTCGGTATTAGCTTCAGCTTACCTGTTTTCGAGGGATAGTAAAATTGTCCGCCTGCTTAGAGTCTTCTCAACGCATTGCGGGCGTCCCAATTGGCCTTTTGCATAATACGAAGCAACACATATCGAATTAACTGACGAGTCAATTGCTTTTTTGAGCCCGCTACTTTCATACCCAATGCAAGCATTAACTTACGCATTAGAAGCTCAACCCAAACGCTAACGCTGTCA
>JAOUJX010000291.1 GCA_029882955.1 Gammaproteobacteria bacterium | reverse complement strand
CGACGGTGGGTGACGATGTTTATGGCGAAGACGAAACGGTTAATCGGCTCGAAGCGATGACCGCTGATATGCTCGGCAAAGAGGCCGCAATGTTTTTGTCCAGCGGCACGCAAAGTAACCTGGTGGCGATGTTAAGTCATTGTGGCCGCGGTGACGAATATATCATCGGTGATCAATACCACATCTATATGGACGAAGCCGGTGGCCCTTCAGTACTCGGCGGTATCGCCTCCTGTGGGTTACCGGTTGATGGTAGTGGCAGTCTGCAGGTGGAGCAGGTAAATGCGGCGATTAAAGCAGACGATCCACATTATCCAATTTCGCGCCTGTTATGTCTTGAGAACACAACGAGCGGTGCAGTGCAGGCTCCCGCACATATTAATATGCTGGTCGACACCGCCCGCAGTCATGGATTGTTAGCCCATCTCGATGGTGCGCGCCTGATGAACGCGGCGGTGTCACTGGGCCTGGTGCCTGGTGAGCTCGCAGCACCATTTGACAGCATATCGCTTTGTCTATCGAAAGGGCTTGGTGCACCGATAGGCTCGGTATTGAGCGGCACAGCCGACTTTATTCGCCGCGCCCGACGAGCACGTAAGCTCGTCGGTGGCGGCATGCGTCAGTGTGGCATTCTTGCTGCTTGCGGTATCTACGCGCTCGAAAACAATATCGGGCGACTGGCTGAAGATCACGTTAATGCAAAACGTCTGACCGAAGGCCTCTCGAACATCGAATGCCTGAGTGTGAAAAACAATACCAACATGGTATTTCTGACACCCCCTGTGGTGCATCATGCGGCATTACGAAACTGTCTGTCTGAACAGGGTATTTTAATCGGCGGCGGAGTGCCTGCCATGCGAATGGTCACTCACCTCGATGTTAGCGCAGATGATATCGAACGGGTTATCAAAGCGGTTACCGAGTATTTTAAATGACAATGTCTTTCAACGATTTCGTGCATTCACTGCGCTACGAAGATATCCCCGACGAATCTTTATATTTTGTACGACGCTGCCTGCTTGACCTCATCGGTGTCGCGGCCGCCGGATCAGCCACGCCCTTATCGCAGATCATACGTGAGCATGCACTTGATCACTTCGGTGCCGGGCGCAAGTCGGCGCGGCTATTATTCGATTCGCGAGACGTGAGCCCCGCGGGTGCGGCCCTCGCGAATGCGACCATGATCGACTCGATGGATGCGCACGATGGCCAGAAGCTCACCAAAGGGCATGTCGGTTGCGGCGTGCTACCGGCATTGCTCGCCTTTACCGAAAGCGAACGCAAGAACGACGAACGCGAATTCTTAACCTCGTTACTGATTGGCTACGAACTTGGCTCACGTGCCGGCATCGCGTTGCATCGTACCGCCTGTGATTACCACACCTCGGGGGCCTGGGTTGCAGTCGCCTGCGCCGCGCTCGGTGCACGTACATTAGGACTCGATAGTGCTAAAACTCGAGAAGCAATTGGTATTGCAGAATACCATGGCCCACGCAGCCAGATGATGCGTGCAATCGATGCACCGACCATGGTCAAAGACGGCTCAGGCTGGGGTTCGATGGCTGGGGTTAGCGCGGCTTATCTGGCAGCGAAGGGCTATACCGGCGCACCATCGCTAACGATAGAGTCGGACGAAGTTGCTGACCTCTGGGCAGACCTCGGCGAGCGTTGGTACGTCAAGGAGCAATACTTCAAACCCTATCCGGTGTGCCGCTGGGCGCAACCGGCAGTCGAGGCTACATTGTCTCTATGCCGAGAACATAAGCTCAGTGCCGAGATGATCGAAGATATCGAGGTCACTACCTTTCACGAAGCCAAACGCCTGGCTACAGCCTTGCCGAAAACGACTGAAGAGGCGCAATACTCTCTGCCTTATCCGACTGCGGCAGCATTGGTGTATGGTGCATTGGGCCCCGAGCAGGTCAGTCAAAGCGCATTCGCAAACCCCGAAGTTCAGCGACTGGCCAGTTCGATGAAATTGATCGAAGACGAGGTCTACAATGGCGTATTTCCGGCCAATCGAATTGCACGGGTTGCAATTAATACAAAAAAAGGCGAACGTTTTGAGTCGAATTCTACAGAAGCACGTGGTGATCCAGAAGATCATTTGAGTGATACTGAAATTCGAGATAAATTTCAGCACTTCACAGCGCCGTTAACGGGTGAATCGAGAGCGCGTGATATTGAAAAAGCGGTTGATGAATTAGGGTATGGCAATCAAATGGAAGCGTTTCTCGATTTAATCTGTGCGCAAACGCAAGGTGCTTAACTTCGTTTTAAGAATCGATTTTTAACTAATTAAGTGAGCATTCTAAATTTATGAGCACCTTTTTTTTACGAAATCGAACTTGACGAGCCTGGATTACACTATGAGTTCATAAGAATCCCACATATATTGACTTTGACTCAAGCGATACAATAATCGCTGCATCACTTTCTTAACGCGGCAGATGTCTGCGTAGCCAAGGAGCTCATTAAATCGTCTTTCATATTCATTCGGGCTGACATAATCCAGCGTCGAATGTAATCGGTAACCGATATAAAAGACGGCGATGTATTGCTATATATCCGGCTGCGCTTCCAGGCGACTTTGATAACTTTTCCATTGCACCCGTTCCTGCTTAAAACTACCGAAGAAGCTTTCAACAACGGCATTATCCCAAATGTCGAACCGCGACATAGAGATTTGCCTTGGCGGTAAAAAATAGAGCAGTCCAGGTACTAGCGTCTAATAAGTCACTACTAGAACTAGAGGTTATCTGGGTAACTGATCGCTAGCCGTATCGGTGCCTGTGAAGAAACAAGGCATAATTAGGGCAGGGGTACTTCAATGTCCAGTAACGGGGCATATTGCTGAGCGCCAAAGATATCCGGGTCACCGGCAGAGCCACTCGGGCGATTTCTATAGATAGTAAATTTAATCGCATAGGCTGGATCGAATTCGACAAAGTCAGAAATTCTCTTATCTTCAATTCCGTAAAGCTGGCAAATCGTTTCTCTGGTCAGGCAGCCGCTGTTTTTAACCAGCTCGTAGTTTTCGCGGTCACGAAAAATAATATCGAAGGTAATTTTATCGACGCCGGCATTCTTGCTACGAATAGTCTTGGCCAGGCCCGATAATTTTGATGTGGTTTTGCTGTTGCTCATTTCAGATTCCAGCCTCGATCATGTGTCGTGGAAAAAGTTCAAGTGGGTCATCGATTGCCACGGTGTGATTAATAGTCCAGCGATAGGCGGGGCTAGTGGCGACGACCTCATCAAGAATGAACGAAACCGAGCCGGCGGTGCCTTTTACGTCATCGAGGCGGGCGTAAAACATTTGCCGAGTCGCAGTCATGCAAATTTCCTCGGCTATTTCGGCACTTGGTGCGACCGCCTGAACCACGACGCATAGTTCGTGTGATTTAGAATGCTTAACCGGTTCCAAATCCCCCATGACGCCATTTTTGCCATAAACACTATAATAAAGTTCGTATCCCTCATCGCCGAATTTTTCACGTACCTGAGTTTTTGCCCATTCAATGACCTTATCGACATTTTCTACCGTATATGGGTCACGAATGCCTGCAATACCAAGGAAACGCTCACCGGTTTTCCCTGAGCCTTCTAACTTGACACGGAATTCGCTGGCGGTTTTAAAAGTCTGACCGGTAATTCGTGTAATATTTTCTTCAGTTTGCTCGTAAGAACAATGAGTCATATCAAGCGTACCGCCTGCTACCTGCTCATGAAAAGGATCTGAGCGCTCGTACATAGCATGACCGGCCACCGAAGCGATGGTACATTTTTGAGCGGGACTCATCGCGCTTACCAGGACTTCTCCTGGATTGACTTCACCCAATACGGTCTCTTTGCCGCCATAGGGTTCTGCACAAAAAGATGCACACTCGAGTACCTTGCCAAGATAATAAGCATCCGCTTCACAATGCCCCTGGCTCATTGCTGCAGCTGCGAAAATTGCGCTATCTGAGCTGCGCCCCCCGATGATGACATCCGCACCTTGTTCTAATAAATCGAGGAAGGGATGTACACCGGCCATGGCGACAATATTCTCGGTCGCATCCAGCTCTTGCTCGGTTAATGATGGTCGATCATCCAGGCCGGTTATAGCGCTACCACTTTTGATTTTTTGACGAAGATATTCTTTATCGACTTCAGAATAAAAGTATCCGAGCTTGAATTTTGTCAGGCCATGCTTAAGAGCAAGTTTCTGAATAATTGAGACAAACAGGTCGACCCGGCTGTTGCTACCGGTATCCCCAGCGGAGCCTATTATCATAGGCACATTAAGTTCGCGCGATGCCAGCAGCATTTGCTCAAGATCATGCTCTTGCCAGGCTAGCGGGCTGGTCGAGGTATCGGACCCCAGCGGACCGGGCCCGACATCGTCGCTACCTGAATCGGCGGCAATGAAATCTGGTTTTTGTGCCACTCCGATCCTGAAGCTCTCAGTTTTTAGGGGGGCAAATCCCAGATGCCCGTTGGGACAAATTATCTTTGTCGAATCCATGATCATTAGTCTCATTCTGATAAGGTTAAATTTGATAGTCCGCCCTGGCGAGACTATTTATTTAGTGGATAAATGCATCTTTCATGCCATGCGGAAACTATCCATTTATTGAATATTTTGAACGAATTAGAGGGAGTTATAATCGCGCATAACACGATTTAGGGTTATTTGCGCGCAAACTAGCGCGCAATCCACGCGGTTGATGATTATAGATCGAGTTTTTTCATCTGATGGCGGAGCGCATGCCTGGACAGGTTTAGGATCCTGGCAGCGGAAGTCACGTTGCCGTGAGTGGTTCTTAGTGCATTTTCAATCATCTGTCTTTGAAATGCTGTGGTTGCTTCGTAAAACCCATCTGGAGGAAAATGATCGGCTTCGATGAATGATAATCTGTCATCTATGTCTTCTGGATAAAGTGGCGATGCGCCGCTTCCTAATTCGACTTCTCGCATAATTCGTGGCGGGATATGACTTACCAGGATTTGATCCTCGGTTTCGAGGATGAATATTCGTTCTAGCAGGTTCTCTAGCTCACGTACATTTCCTGGCCAATGGTAAGTGGTGAATATTTCGGAAACGGCCGGTTCAATGCCACGGATTTTCCGGTCGTATCGAGAATTAAAACGGCGCATGAAATATTCGGATAACAGTAACACGTCTTCCCCGCGTTGGCGCAGCGGGGGAATGTTGATCGGAACAACCTGCAAACGATAGTACAAGTCATCGCGAAATCTGCCCGCGCGCACTTCACCCGACAGTATTTTGTTAGTAGCGGCTATAAATCTGACATCGACTTTTTGCGACTTTATGGCACCGACGCGACGAAATTCCTGGGTATCTAGCAGACTCAATAGTTTTGCTTGTAGAACCGGTTCGAGTTCGCGAATTTCATCAAAAAATATA
>JAOUJX010000022.1 GCA_029882955.1 Gammaproteobacteria bacterium | reverse complement strand
TGGGCTCGGGTGCGGTCATAGTAATGGACGAAACGACCGACATGGTAAAAGCGCTGAAACGAATTTCACGATTTTATTATTCAGAGTCCTGTGGTCAATGCACGCCCTGTCGAGAAGGCACCGGCTGGTTGTATCGGATGATATGTCGGATAGTCGATGGTAAGGGCAGGCCTGAAGATATTGAGTTGCTGGAAGAGGTTTCGCATAAGATAGAAGGTCGTACCATTTGCGCCCTTGGCGATGCTGCAGCGATGCCGGTGTGGAGTTTCGTAAAGCACTTCCGTCACGAATTTGAATACTATATCGAGCACAAGCGCTCGATTGTTGATAACGCTGCCTGATTAGTACAGGCCAGGTAGAATCGGGAAAGACACAATAATGAGCGACAGCATAACACTCACGATCAACGGACAGCAGGTTGAGGCACAGGCCGGCCAGTTGTTGATTGATGTGGCTGATGATAACAATATTGTGGTCCCCCGGTTCTGTTACCACAAAAAATTATCAGTAGCGGCGAATTGTCGCATGTGTCTGGTCGAGATTGAACGCTCCCCCAAACCTATGCCCGCCTGTGCGACTCATGTCGTTGACGGTATGGTGGTGCAGACTCGTTCCGCCGCTGCAATTGCTGCGCAAAAATCAACTATGGAGTTCCTGCTGATTAATCATCCGCTCGATTGCCCGATTTGCGATCAGGGCGGTGAGTGCGAATTACAGGACGTCGCCATGGGCTTCGGTGAAGGTGTATCGAAGTACACCGAGCAAAAACGTGTGGTGATGGACAAAAATATCGGTCCTTTGATTGCTACTGATTTCACTCGCTGTATTCATTGTACGCGCTGTATTCGCTTTGGTGATGAAATCGCCGGCCTGCCGGAAATGGGTGCAACCGGTCGGGGCGAGCATGTCGAGATTGGTACTTATATTGAAAAGTCGATTTCGTCGGAATTATCCGGTAATGTCATCGATGTTTGCCCGGTGGGTGCATTGACTGCAAAACCATCGCGCTATACAGCCCGTCCCTGGGAGTTAACGCAACAAGCGAGTGTCAGTGCCCACGATTGTATCGGCACCAATACTTATGTTCACAGTCGTGGTAACGAGGTTATCCGGGTCGTACCGCGTGAAAACGAGGCGATTAACGAGTCGTGGATTTCGGACCGAGATCGGTTTAGTTACACGGCGGTCAAAAGCGAAAACCGGGTTTTAGAGCCGATGATGCGCGTTAACGGTCAGCTCAAAGCGGTCGACTGGGAAACCGCGATACAGGTTGCTACCGATAAACTCTCTGCCGCTGCTAATCAGGACGCCGAAAAAATAGCGATGTTGATTAGCCCTCAATCGACACTGGAAGAGCATTTTCTGGCGCAAAAGCTGGTACGCGGACTCGGTTCGAATAATATCGATCATCGCCTGACCCAGGTTGATTTTTCAGCGCAGGATAAAGATGCGATTATGCCCTGGCTAGGACGCTCGCTGGCGTCTATCGAGTCGCTGAATGCTGCTCTGGTTGTGGGTGGAAATCTACGCCTTGAACAACCTATCCTTTCGCATCGCCTGCGTAAAGCTGCGATCAATCATGGAGCTGCTGTGGCTTCTGTTAGTCATCTGGCAGGTCAATATAATTTTCCTTTAGCCGAGGATCTGGCTGGTTCCGTTGAGCAGCTGGTAAATGATCTGGCTGCGGTAGCTGCAGCCGCAGTCGGACTATCGAAAATTGATATCTCAGCCAGGATGAGTTCGCTGCTGGAAAAATCTAAACCGGAATCAGCGCATAAGGCTATTGCCAAATCGTTAATCGACGGAGAGAGTTCCGCCATCATAGTGGGTATTCAGGCAGTAAGCAGTGCTCGTCTGACACTAATTCAGGAGTTATGCGAGGCTATTGCTGCTTCAACCGCTTCGACTTTGGGTTATTTGTCGCCATCAGCCAATAGTGCTGGTGCCTGCCTGGCTGGATGCCTGCCTCATCGTTCGGCCGCTGGAGTTGTAGTGAGCAAGGCTGGACAACATACTCGTCAGATATCACGGTCAGCGCATAGCGTATTGGTCAACTTCGGAGTTAATCCTGTTCTCGATTTCGGTGATGGAATTGTCGCCGGAGACCTGGCCGCTAATAATGATTTTGTCATTTCGATAAACAGCTTCGCTAATGACTTTGATCAGAATAATGCTGACCTGGTCCTACCCCTGGCCTGTACTCCCGAAACTTCTGGTACCTTTGTGAATGTCGAAGGGTTATGGCAAGGCTTCAAAGGTTGCGTCAATGCGAGAGGTCAAAGTCGACCAGGTTGGAAAATTTTGAGTGCTCTGGGTCAATTGTTATTGCCAGGAGAATTTGATTATGAAGATTCCGGGGTTGTTAAAAAGGAAGTAAAGCTTCTATGTCACGATGTCAGTCTGAGTAATCAGAATGGCATTCAATCTAGCGAATCCTGTTTGCCGAGCAGGTCTCGTTCGTTGCAGCGCATTGGTTTTTTCGCAATTTATGCCAGCGATGAAATGTCTCGATTGTCGACAGCCCTACAGGCGACCCCTCTGATGGACCAGCAAAGCGCTGCTACGATGAGTCGAGAGCAAGCCGAACAATTGAAACTAACCGATGCTGAACAGATACATATAAAACAGGGGCAGGGCACGGCCGTTTTACCACTGCGTATCAATGATAATGTACCGATGGGCTGCGTTAGTATCCCTTGCGGCATTGATGCTGTTAAGAATTTGCCGGGTGCTTTCGGCGAGGTTGAATTGGAGAAAGTGTCGTGATTGAATTCATCGCAATATTTGTCTCCTATCTACCCGAGTGGATGCAATATTTCTGGCCAGACTGGTTTCAATATATTGTTGCTAATGTCTTATTGGCGTTAATTCTTTTATTACCGTTATTTATAGTTGTTGCCTATTACACGCTAGCCGAGCGTAAAGTTATTGGTTTTATGCAAATCCGTATAGGTCCAAATCGGGTTGGCCCGAAGGGTTTGTTTCAACCTTTTGCGGATATGTTCAAATTGATGTTTAAGGAAATCATTATTCCTACCAATTCGAACCGTTATTTATTCATCATTGCCCCGATTATTACCTTTGCCCCGTCGATGGCTGCCTGGGCAGTAATGCCCTTTACCGATACAATGGTGTTCGCTGACATCAATGCTGGGTTACTTTATATTCTGGCGATGACCTCGATTGGTGTTTATGGTGTCATTATCGCTGGTTGGGCCTCGAACTCTAAATATGCATTACTTGGTGCGATGCGTTCGGCGGCACAGATTGTTGCTTATGAAATAGCCATGGGCTTTGCGTTGGTCGGGGTACTCATGGCGGGAGGCAGCCTGAATCTTGGCGATATTGTGGAGAGTCAATCCGGTGGCCCCTGGCACTGGTTTGTTGTACCTTTATTTCCCCTGTTCATGGTTTATCTGATCTCCGGTGTGGCTGAGACTAACCGCGCGCCTTTCGATGTTGCCGAGGGTGAATCCGAGATTGTGGCCGGTTTTCATGTCGAATATTCGGGTATGACTTTCGCGGTATTTTTCCTCGCTGAATACGCCAACATGATTCTCATTGCGATGCTATCGTCGCTGATGTTTTTCGGTGGCTGGTTAAGCCCATTTCCGAGCCTGATTGGTGATAGTATTGGCTGGCTATTCTTCAAGACAGCAGCATTTATGTGGTTGTTCCTTTGGTTTCGAGCAACCTTCCCACGTTATCGTTATGATCAGATCATGCGCCTGGGCTGGAAAGTATTGATCCCGGTGACCATCGTCTGGCTAACGGTCGAGGGTGTCATGGTTTATTTTAAAGTCGGCCCCTGGTTTTCGTGATTATGGATGAAAAAATTACATGATTGAGAAAATTCAATATTACTTAAAAAGTTTTCTCTTCCTTGAGCTGCTCAAGGGTCTGGGTGTGACCGGGCGTTATTTCTTCCGAAAGAAGATAACGATTCAATACCCCGAAGAAAAAACGCCAATTAGCCCGCGTTTTCGTGGATTACACGCGCTGCGTCGTTACGCCAATGGTGAGGAACGCTGCATCGCCTGTAAACTTTGCGAAGCGGTTTGCCCGGCATTGGCGATAACCATCGAGTCTGAACAGCGTTCCGATGGTACGCGACGCACAACTCGTTACGATATCGATTTATTTAAATGTATTTACTGCGGTTTTTGTGAAGAGGCCTGCCCGGTCGACTCGATTGTTGAAACCAATATTTTCGAGTACCACTTCGAGAATCGTGGAGAGAATATTATGACCAAGGAAAAGTTACTGGAAATGGGTGATAAATACGAAGCACAACTGGCTGCTGATCGTTCAGCCGATGCGGCTTACAGGTAAGGGCTAAAATGATAGAAACTATCGTATTTTATTTATTTGCATTTAGCACTGTGGTGACCGCTACAGCGGTGGTCACTGTGCGTAATCCGGTGCATGCCGCGTTATTTCTGGTGCTGACATTTTTTACCAGTGCGGTGATCTGGATGACACTGGAAGCCGAGTTCCTGGCGATTAGCCTGGTATTGGTTTATGTCGGCGCGGTGATGGTGTTGTTTCTGTTCGTCGTTATGATGCTCGATATTAATATCGCCCGGCTTCGTGAGGGCTTTGTTAAATACCTGCCGCTAGGCATCGCCATTGCCTTTATTATGTTGCTGCTGATGTTAAACGTCGTTACCAGCGATATTTTTTCCAGCGAAGCCATGCTGGAACCGGCCGCTAAAGCCGCAGACTATAGCAATACCAAGGCCCTGGGCAGTGTGCTTTACACTGAATATGTTTTAGCCTTTGAAATTGCAGCGGTCATATTGCTGGTCGCGATTGTCGCAGCCATATCGTTGACAATGCGCAAACGTAGCCATACTAAATACCAAAATCCTTCGGAGCAGATCAGGGTGCGTAAAGCTGATCGAATCCGAATAGTTAAAATGCCGGCAGACGGTGAATAGACTATGACTGTAGAACTAAGCCATTATCTGATTCTCGCCGCGATACTGTTTAGTATCAGTATCGCTGGTATCATCATTAATCGGAAGAACATCATTATTTTATTGATGTCGATCGAGTTGATGCTGCTGGCAGTTAACCTGAATTTTATCGCTTTTTCGCATTACTTGAATGATCTGGCCGGCCAGGTGTTTGTATTTTTTATTCTAACCGTAGCTGCTGCCGAGGCCGCAATAGGTTTGGCTATCCTCGTGGTATTGTTCCGTAATAAACAGTCTATTAATGTCGAAGACATCAGCGAGATGAAGGGATGAGTATGGAATCGATATATCTCACCATTCCGCTGGCTTCACTGGCTGGTGCTATATTGGCTGGTTTTTTTGGCAGGCAGATAGGTCGTGCTGGCGCACATTGGGTGACCATACTCGGTGTTGGTACTTCGTTTGTATTGTCCTGTTTAGTTTTAAAAGATGTCGCCTTCGATGGTGCCCCAATATTTAATCAGTCGCTTTATACCTGGATGGTAAGCGACGGCATTCGTTTTGAAATAGGCTTTCTCATCGATAGTCTCACCGCGTTGATGATGGTGGTCGTTACCAGTGTCTCCTTGATGGTACATATTTATACCATTGGTTACATGCATGATGATCCGGGCTACCAGCGCTTCTTCTGTTATATCTCCTTGTTTACCTTTTCGATGCTGATGCTGGTTATGTCGAACAACTTCCTGCAACTATTCTTTGGTTGGGAAGCGGTTGGTCTGGTGTCCTACCTGCTAATCGGCTTCTGGTACACTCGCGATACCGCTATCTACGCCAACCTCAAGGCGTTTCTGGTGAATCGTGTAGGTGACTTTGGCTTCCTGCTCGGTATTGCGGTTATCCTCATGTATACCGGTTCACTGGATTATTACGAGGTATTTGATCGTGCCGACAGCATGGTGAATGCGACCATGGAGGTCATCCCCGGCCTCGACTGGACGGTTATTACGCTAGCCTGTATTTTATTATTCGTCGGTGCCATGGGTAAATCGGCACAGGTTCCATTACATGTCTGGCTACCCGATTCGATGGAAGGCCCGACGCCTATCTCGGCATTGATCCATGCTGCCACCATGGTGACTGCGGGTATCTTTATGGTGGCTCGTATGTCGCCGCTGTTCGAACTATCCGAAACTGCATTATCGGTTGTTATCATCATTGGCGCGACTACTGCATTTTTCATGGGCCTGATCGGCATCGTACAAAATGATATCAAACGCGTGGTTGCCTATTCGACGCTGTCGCAGCTGGGCTATATGACAGTCGCACTCGGCGCCTCGGCCTACTCGGCTGCAATATTCCATCTGATGACGCATGCTTTTTTTAAGGCGTTATTATTCCTCGCCGCGGGTTCGGTAATCATCGCCATGCATCACGAACAGGATATTCGTAAAATGGGCGGCCTGAAGAAGTATATGCCGATAACCTATTGGGTTTCGCTGGCGGGTTCGCTGGCATTGATTGGTTTCCCCGGGTTTGCGGGATATTTTTCCAAGGATGCGATTATTGTTGCTACCCAAAACGCGACTGTTCCCGGTGCTGGTTATGCCTATGTGATGGTCTTACTTGGCGTTTTCGTTACGGCTTTTTATTCTTTCCGTATGTTCTTTCTGGTATTCCACGGCAAGGAACGCATGGATCAACACACCAAAGAGCATTTACACGAAACGGCCCCAGTGGTGACCATTCCTCTAATATTGTTGGCCATACCATCCGTTGTCATCGGTTGGTTGACTATCGAAACAGTGCTTTTTGGCGGCTATTTTGATAAAGCTATCTTTACTTTGAGTGAACATGGTTCGATGGCTGCCGTGGCTGAAATTTTCCATGGTCCATTGAATTTCGTCCTGCATGGCTTTGTCGGGCCCGCCGTATACCTGGCAGCCGCTGGCGTCGGAGCAGCATGGTACATCTATCTAAAAAAACCATCGATCGCCGAGCAAACGCGAGAGAAATTCGGTTTTATCTACAATCTGCTCGATCAGAAATATTACTTTGATCGATTCAACGAAGTCGTGTTCGCCACGACCAGCCGGGGAATAGGGCATGTGTTATGGCGCCTGGGCGATGCACTCGTCATCGATGGTCTGGTGGTCAATGGTAGCGCACGGCTTGTCGGTTGGATTTCGGGTATTGTCCGGCACGTACAGACGGGTTATTTGAATCATTATGCTTTCGTAATGATTACCGGTCTGATCCTGTTACTCGGATGGGCGGTCCTGGGCTGAAAATGAAGCTTTGCTACGCTTGGCTAAATAAAGAATGAAAGGTAATTGTTAAATTATGTATGCTGATTGGCCATTGTTAAGCCTGGTAATCTGGACACCGATCATCGGTGGTATCCTGGTATTGTTTGCCGGGGATAAGGAGCCGTCGGGCGCACGCAAGATAGCATTGCTGGTTTCGATAGTAACATTTCTATTGACCCTGCCTCTTTATTCTCAGTTTAATACGGATACCCACCTGGTTCAGTTTGTGGAACGCGAGAGCTGGATTCCCGCCTTTAATATCGAGTATTTTCTGGGTATCGATGGAATCTCCATGCCGTTGATTTTACTGACTTCGTTTACCACCGTAATCGTGGTAATTGCTGCATGGGAGGTTATTCAATATCGAGCATCGCAATACCTGGCGGCCTTCCTGATTATGGAAGGTTTCATGATAGGTACTTTCTCGGCGCTCGATTCGATTCTGTTTTACATATTCTTCGAGGCCATGTTGATCCCCATGTTTCTGGTCATCGGCGTCTGGGGCGGTGCTAATCGAATTTATGCCACCTTGAAGTTCTTCCTCTATACCTTTATCGGCTCAGTGCTGATGCTCATTGCGCTGATATATATGTATAACAAGTCAGACGGTAGCTTTGCGATATTCGATTTTCATTACCTGCCGCTAACGCTCACCGAGCAGGTGCTGATTTTTCTGGCCTTTCTGGTTGCATTTGCGGTCAAGGTACCGATGTGGCCGGTACACACCTGGTTGCCCGACGCTCACGTCGAAGCACCTACCGGTGGTTCGGTTATCCTGGCAGCTATCATGTTGAAAATTGGTGGTTACGGCTTTTTGCGTTTCAGCCTTCCTATCACACCCGATGCCAGCGCAGAGCTCGATTGGTTGATTATTACCATGTCACTGACTGCCGTGGTTTATATCGGTTTCGTGGCGCTGGTACAGCAGGACATGAAAAAGCTCATCGCCTATTCGTCTATTGCCCACATGGGATTTGTTACGCTGGGCTTCTTCATCGTCTTTCGCATCATGGATGTCGATAGCAGTGCGCAGGGCTCTGCATTGGCACTGGAAGGTGGTATGGTACAAATGATATCGCATGGTTTTATCTCTGGCGCCATGTTCCTCTGTGTCGGCGTAATGTACGACCGTATGCATAGTCGCCAGATAGCCGATTACGGCGGCGTAGCAAACACTATGCCCGTATTCGCCGCGTTCATGGTGTTTTTCGCTATGGCCAATGCCGGCCTACCAGGTACGTCGGGATTTGTCGGTGAGTTCATGGTCATCCTGGCCAGTTTCAAAGCCAGTTTCTGGATTGCATTTCTTGCCGCATTAACCTTGATTCTTGGCGCTGCTTATACTTTGTGGATGATTAAGCGCGTCATATTCGGGGGTATCGCAAACGACAATGTGAAGGCTCTCAGTGATATTAACAAGCGCGAGTTCTTATTCCTGTCATTATTGGCAATAGCTGTACTGGTATTAGGCCTGTGGCCCGATCCACTGGTCAATGTCATGCACGCGACTATTGACAACCTGATTAATCACATCTCGATATCGAAGATATAAGTAGCCATATGTTTATCCAACCAAATCTCTTACCGGCGTTACCAGAAATGGTCATGCTTGCGATGACCTGTCTTGTCCTGGTAGTCGATTTATTCCTGCCTCAGGAAAAGCGCGGATTTACTTTATTGTTGTCGGTTTTGACACTGCTGCTGACACTGGCTGCGGTAGTATTCGTTGCGCCTGTGGATAGCATTTCCAGCTTTGGTGATAGTTTTGTACTTGATCAACTCGCTGTCACTTTAAAGATCGCGGTCTGCATAATTACTATCCTGGTGTTTATCTATTCGCGTGATTATTTAATCGACCATGATATATACAAGGGCGAATTTTACGTACTTGGTCTGTTTGCGACACTCGGTATGTTGATCATGATATCGGCGCATAGCTTTCTGATGATTTATCTGGGGCTCGAATTACTATCGCTATCGCTCTACGCCATGATCGCGTTTAATCGTAAATCACTCATGGCTTCTGAATCGGCGATGAAGTACTTCGTCCTCGGCGCCATGGCCTCGGGATTATTGTTATATGGTATTTCTATTTTCTACGGCATTACAGGTACATTGAATATCAACGAGCTCGCTGCATTAGTGGCTGCGCAGGCTGATCAGAATCCGGTCGCACTGGCATTTGCGCTGACTTTTATTGTGGTTGGCCTGTCCTTCAAATTAGGCGCCGTTCCATTTCATATGTGGTTACCCGACATTTATCAAGGTTCACCAACCGCAGTAACTCTGTTTATCGGTACTGCGCCGAAAATTGCCGGCTTTGCCATGACTATTCGCCTTCTAGTCGATGGTTTGTCTGATTTACAGGTCGACTGGTCACAAATGTTTATTGTGCTCGCGGTAGCCTCTATGGCGATTGGTAATATTATTGCCATCGCACAAACGAACTTCAAGCGTTTGCTGGCTTATTCGACCATATCGCACGTTGGTTTTATTTTACTCGGCATACTCGCAGGCACGGCAAATGGCTACGCCTCGGCCATGTTTTACACCATTACCTATGCGATAACAGCTTCTGTGTCTTTCGGTGTACTGATTCTGCTCAATCGCAAAGGTTTTGAAGCTGAGAATATCAATGATCTCTCTGGCTTAAATCATACTAATCCCTGGTATGCGGCAATGCTTGCTATTGCCATGTTCTCGATGGCTGGGGTGCCGCCCACTGTTGGCTTCTATGCCAAGTTGAGCGTATTACAGGCAGTGGTTCAGGTTGATCTGGTGTGGCTGGCAGTCGCTGCGGTATTATTCTCGGTAATTGGTCTGTTTTATTACCTGCGTGTAGTTAAAGTGATGTATTTTGACGAAGTGGTAGAAGATCAGGTGACTTCGATTAAGCCATCGTTAGATGTAAGAATTCTATTAAGTGCCAATGGTCTGAGCCTGATCGGGTTGGGTATGTTTCCTTCGCTATTGATGGTTTATTGTATTCGGGCTTTTGCCTGAGCGGAGCCTTAAGTTTTTTACACGATAACTACTGATACTTTATAGATACCACTCGTACTCACGGGTATGGATATCCTCCATAAAAGCAGCAAACTCAGCCTGTTTGACATCGCAGTAAATATCTAGATATTCACTTCCGAGATATTGCGGCAATACGGTCGCCTGTCGCATCGCTGAGATTGCCTGCCAGATTGTCGAGGGCAGGCTTTCGTCTACTTCAGAACCGGCATTACCACTATGAGGATTTCCGGAATCCAGCCCTTGCGAAATGCCGTAATGTATACCAGAAAGAATGCAGGCGATGACCAGATAGGGATTGGCTTCAGCGCCGGATATTCGGTGCTCGATTCGACGGTTAGCCGGATCGCTGGGCGGAATCCGAAAGGCCACTGAGCGGTTATTTTCGCCCCAGTCTTTCGTCACGGGTACGAATTCGTCGGGTTTGAAGCGGCGATAAGCGTTCACATTGGGTGCAAAAACGGCCAGTGATTCTGCCATAGTGGCCTGAAGGCCAGCGATGGACTGATTAAGCGTATTTGAATCGTGCTCAAATACATTGTTGCCATTCCGATCGATTAAACTAAGATGGATATGCATGCCATTGCCGGATTGACCGGCGAAGGGTTTGGACATAAATGTCGCATCGTAGCCCATGGCACGAGAGACGCCCTGAACAGCTCGTCGTAACAGCACCGCATGGTCGGCAGCCGCCATTATGTCGTCCTGATGCTGAAGGTTTATTTCAAACTGTCCGGCACCATATTCACTAATCATTGAGGTTGTGGGAATGCCCTGCGAGTGACAGGAGTCCTCAATTTGCTTGAGGACTGCGTCAAATTCGTCTAACTTATCCAGCGACAAGACCCTGCCTCCGGTTTCAGTGAGCCCAGTTCGTGGTGACTTCGCTGGTTGCGGGATGCCCGATGAATCGCGTGCGGGATCAATCAGATAAAATTCCAGTTCAACTGCCAGTCGGGGTGTTAAGCCCAGTTCGCTGAATTTCTGCAGTACTTTTTTTAGCACCTGACGTGGTTCATACCATAGTGGACTAGTATTTTTGGCGTCTATGAATTCACACAACACCTGACATTTGTCACCCGAAAGCCAGGGGACAGGGCTCAAAGTTCCAGGTATTGGTATCGCATAGGCATCGGGGTCCCCGTCGGAAAATCCATAGCCCATAGGATCATTGGTATTTCCCAATACGTCAACCAGCTGCATAGCACCACAGACCGGACTGCCATGCTCGAAAACTGAAGCCAAAGAGCTGGCGGGCAGGCGTTTGCCTATGGCATTCCCACATAAATCGATGATTAGTACATCGAGATGACTAAGGTTTGGGTGGATCTTCAGAAAGTCCTTTACCCCCTGGTTGAAATCGGCCATATTAAGGTCTCAGTCAGTGGTTAATAAAATAAGATTATCATATCGTAAAACTAGCTGCTAAAGGCTTACAATATTACTTGTAAATTAACACCAATCTCTATATCATTCTGCGCCTCTGATGCGGGGTGGAGCAGCTTGGTAGCTCGTCGGGCTCATAACCCGAAGGTCGTAGGTTCAAATCCTGCCCCCGCTACCAAACAATGTCTGACTATTGATGAATAGAGATTCATGTGGCAGTTAATAGACAGCACAAAAGGCCCTTATGGGCCTTTTTTATTGGGGTTTTTAGGGCTAACGTGCAAGATTTAACGGTATTATTTGAACCGGTCATAGAGTCAATGGGCTACGAGCTTGTTGGTGTCGAATTCACTGGTAGCATTAACCACGGTACTTTGCGCATTTATATCGACCGTGAAGAAGGTGTCAGTCTCGATGACTGCGCCAGTATCAGTCATCAGATCAGTGCTATTCTTGATGTGGAAGAACCGATCCAGCAGAGTTATGATCTGGAAATTTCTTCACCCGGCCTGAATCGCCCTCTTTTTAAACTGGCTGACTTCGAACGTTTTAGCGGTCAGTTAGCTAAGATAAAAATGTCGGTAGCTGTTGCTGGTCGACGTAATTTTAAGGGTTTGTTAAAGGGAGTCGCTGATTCTCAACTGATCCAAATAGAGGTCGATGGCGAAATTTATCAATTGCCGTTGGCTGACATTGGTAAAGCCAATCTGATTGCGTAAAGTTTTTGTAGATCAGGATTAGTTGGTTAAATAACCATTAATATTGCGAGAAATAATGATGGATAACAAAGAAATTTTATTAGTAGCAGATACGGTCTCCAACGAGAAAGGTGTTGATCGTGAAGTAATCTTCGAAGCTATCGAAGCAGCTCTGGCGTCTGCAACCCGGAAGAAATATCAGCAGGATATCGAAGTACGAGTCGATATCGACCGTAAAACCGGTGATTATGACACTTATCGACGTTGGGAAGTGTGTGAACCAGGTGAAAATGGTGGTCTGGAAGAGCCGTTACGGCAAATCACACTGGAAGCAGCACAAATAGACCAGCCCGAAATACAGCTAGGCGACTTTGTCGAAGAGCAGATCGAATCGGTTAAATTCGGCCGCATTGCGGCACAAACCGCCAAGCAGGTGATTGTGCAGAAAGTTCGCGAAGCTGAGCGTCGTAAAGTTATCGATGCCTATGCAGACCGGGAAGGTACTCTGGTCATGGGTCAGGTTAAGCGCGTCGAACGCGGCAATGTATTTGTTGATCTGGGCGACAATGCCGAAGGTTTTATCCCGCGTGAAGAAATGATTCCCAGAGAGTCGGTACGTCCGGGTGATCGTGTTCGTGGCTTTTTATACAAGATCGTATCAGAAGTGCGTGGCCCGCAGTTATTTATCAGTCGTACTGCACCTGAATTTCTTATCGAATTATTTAAGCTTGAAGTGCCAGAAGTGGGTCAAGATTTGATCGAAATTATTTCTGCCGCGCGTGACCCGGGTATGCGAGCCAAGATAGCGGTAAAGAGTAACGATGCCCGCATGGACCCTGTCGGAGCTTGTGTTGGTATGCGTGGCTCACGAGTGCAATCGGTTTCTAACGAACTGGCAGGTGAGCGCGTTGATATTATCCTGTGGGATGAAAATCCAGCCCAATTCGCGGTCAATGCAATGTCCCCGGCCGAAGTTACGTCTATCGTTATCGATGAAGAATCTGGTTCGATGGATATAGCAGTACCGGAAGAAAAGTTATCGCAGGCCATTGGGCGCGGCGGTCAAAATATTAAACTTGCTAGTCAGTTAACCGGCTGGACTTTGAATGTCATGGATGAATCTACAGCCGAAGAGAAATCTGAAGGAGAGGCGCGACAATTGGTCGAAAACTTCATGAGTCAACTCGATGTCGACGAAGAAGTTGCTATTATTCTGGTGCAGGAAGGTTTGACCACGATCGACGAAGTCGCCTATATTCCTGAGTCGGAACTGGCTGAAATTGCTGAGTTCGATGAGGAAATAGTAAAAGAGCTGCGTGGTCGAGCTCGAGACGCGTTGTTGACGATGGCGATCGCCACCGAAGAAACAGCGGAATCCGGAGAGCCGCAGGAAGATTTGCTAACGATGGAATTTATGACGCCAGAATTAGCGGCAACCCTGTCGCATCGGGGAATATGTACGATGGAAGATCTGGCCGAACAATCGACCGATGAACTCGTAGAAATCGAAGGTATCGATGAAGACTTCGCAGCGAAGCTTATTATGAAGGCCCGCGAGCCCTGGTTCGCCGAAGCTGAGAGTAGTCAGTAGGGTGCCAGAGCGCGTAATAGCGATCAATAATTCAATGTATTGGGACAGATAATCATGTCAAATGTGACAGCAAAACAACTTTCCGAAGTCATCGGTGTCGGCATTGAGAAACTGCTGGATCAATTGAATGCAGCTGGAGTACAGGTGTCTGGTCCAGATGATCCAATTTCAGACGAAGATAAAATGAAATTGCTGGAGTCATTGCGTACCAGTCACGGTAAAACCGAAACTGAAGGTCCGAAGAAAATTACACTGAAGCGTAAGAGCAAAAGTGAACTTAAGGTGAGTGGCGTTTCCGGCAGGAATGCCACGACCAAAACCATCAATGTTGAAGTAAGGAAAAAACGTACTTACGTCCGACGTAGCGATGTAGAAGCTGAAGAGCAGCGAGTCCAGGAAGAAGAAGCTAATATAAAGGCTGAGGAAGAGGCGAAAATCGAGCAAGATGTCGTCGAGCAGAGTGTCGTCGATCATGGTGTCGTCGATACAGCAGCCAGAGAGGCTGAAGAAGCGGCAATGAAGGAAGCCGAAGCGGCCCGTTTGAAGGCTGAAGAAGAACGTGCTATTGCCGAGCAAAAAGCTTACCAGAAGAGTCTGGAAGAAGTTGAAGTCGCTAAAAAGATCATTGAGAAGGAGCAGGCGAAAGCTGCTGAAGCAATGGCTGCAGAGGCTGCTCGCCTGGCTTCAGAAGAGGCTGCGCGTGTCGCGAATGAAGCTGCTGTAGCCGCAGCCGCCGCTGCCGCCGCGGCAAGTGAAGCCAAACCCGGTGGCAAGCGTGGTGAAGATAAGCACACACGATATGGCCGTAAGGAATTGCATGTTAAAGATGGTGGAAGACCGGGTCAGCGCAAGCAAAAATTCAAGAAGGGGCAAAGACAGGTTGTTGATGTTAAGAATCAGCACGCTTTTGCGATGCCAACCGCTCCCGTGGTGCGTAATGTCGAAATACCCGAAGCTATTTCAGTCGCTGATTTAGCGCAAAAAATGGCTGTCAAGGCTGGTGATGTCATCAAGGTGATGATGCAGATGGGTTCTATGGCCACCATCAATCAAATTCTTGATCAGGATACTGCGACACTGGTAGTCGAGGAAATGGGGCATACGGTTGTCGCGGCCTCAAGCAAAGAGGATTTTGAAAAGCAATTAATCGAAAATATCGAGCAATCAGGTGTTGAGAAAATTCCGCGCCCGCCTGTTGTTACTATCATGGGGCATGTTGACCACGGTAAGACATCGCTACTCGACTATATCCGAAAGTCACGGGTTACCTCTGGCGAAGCTGGTGGGATTACTCAGCATATCGGTGCCTACCATGTCGAAACCGACCGGGGCATGATTACTTTTCTCGATACGCCCGGACACGCGGCCTTCTCGGCAATGCGTGCACGTGGTGCTCAGGCAACTGACATTGTTGTTCTGGTCGTCGCCGCAGATGATGGTGTTATGCCCCAGACCAAAGAGGCAATTGAACATTCGCGTGCTGCCGGCGTTCCTATCGTCATTGCAGTCAATAAGATAGATAAGGAAAATGCTGATCCGGATCGAGTGAAGAATGAACTCGCTGCACTTGAAGTAATTCCTGAAGATTGGGGCGGTGAAAATATATTCGTCCATGTTTCTGCGATTACCGGCGAAGGAGTCGATGGCTTGCTGGAATCGATTCTTCTGCAGTCAGAAATACTTGAACTGGAGGCTGTGGCAGAGGGTAATGCCAAGGGTATTATCGTTGAAGCCACGCTTGATAAAGGTCGCGGGCCCGTGGCAACCGTACTGGTTCAATCCGGAAAATTAGAAAAAGGCCAGATTCTTCTAGCGGGTACCCAATATGGCCGGGTTCGCGCCATGTACGATGAGTCGTCGAATACGATCAAGTCGGCTGGACCGTCTATGCCGGTAGTCGTGCTTGGTTTATCGGGTGTGCCAAATGCTGGTGACGAAGTATTTGTCGTTGAAAACGAACGTAAAGCGCGTGAATTTGCCGAAATTCGCGAGGCTAATATTCGTGAAAACAAACTCGCAGATCAGCAGAAAGCCAAGTTACAGGGTATGTTCGATGCCATGACCGAAGGAGAAGTTTCGGAAGTTAATCTACTGGTTAAGTCGGATGTGCAGGGTAGCTCTGAAGCTATTCGTGAAGCGCTCCTCAAACTTTCTACAGACGAGGTTCGAGCCAAGTTGGTATCATCTGGTGTGGGTGGTATCAACGAGTCCGATATTAATCTGGCTGCTGCTTCCGGTGCGATGGTCATTGGTTTTAACGTCCGCGCAGATGCGGCGGCCAAGCGTATTGCCGGGGACTATGGCGTCGATATTCGCTATTACAGCGTAATTTACGACATTATCGATGATGTTAAAGCGATTATGTCTGGCATGCTGGCACCCGAATCGCAGGAGAAAATTATCGGCCTGGCTGAAGTTAAGGATGTATTCCGTTCACCGAAGTTTGGTGATGTAGCGGGTTCGATCGTCATCGAAGGTGTCGTGCGCAAGGGGCAGCCAATCCGTGTACTTCGGGATAATGTGGTGATTTATGAGGGTGAGCTCGAATCTCTGCGTCGATTTAAAGATGCGGTAGAGGAGGTTCGTGTGGGTACCGAGTGTGGTATCGCGGTGAAAAACTACACCGATGTTCGCCCGGGTGATCAAATCGAGGTATTCGAGCGCTTCGAAGTAGCGCGTAGCCTCGCCTAAGTCGATGCCAAAAGATTACCCTCGTAGTGACAGGATAGCCTCGCTGATCCAGCGAGAGCTGGCCTCGCTGGTTCAGAATGAAGTGAAAGATCCGCGGCTTTCGTCACCCAGTATTCTCGAAGTTGTGGTTAGTCGGGATTTGTCGCAGGCAAAGGTTTATTTTAGCGTTCTAAATCCTGATGACGCACCGCAAAGTCTTAAAGCGTTGAATCATGCCAGTGGCTTTTTACAGCGCGAAATAGGCAAGGTGTTGACGGCACGTATCACCCCCCGCCTGAAATTTATCTACGACGATTCGAATATCCGCGGACGTACCCTGTCCGAGCTAATCGATAGCGCGGTGGCTAAGGACCAATCCGGGTCAGGCGAATAAGTGGGACGCGGTGCACGAAAACCGAAGGGTTTTCTCGATGTTGACGGCATATTATTGCTGGATAAACCTAAAGGCCTGAGTTCCAATCAGGCGTTACAAAAAGTTCGTTATTTATTCAAAGCCAATAAGGCAGGTCATACCGGAAGTCTGGACCCACTGGCAACCGGTATGTTGCCAATCTGTTTTGGCGAAGCCACTAAATTCTCTGCCTATCTGCTGGATGCGAGCAAATCTTACCGGGCTAGCTGTCAATTGGGTAAGACAACCAGCACTGGTGATGCCGAAGGCGATGTGACATCGGAAAGACCGGTAAATGTCAGTGAAAAAGAATTAAGTCAGGCGCTTCAGCAATTTACCGGATTGATTGAGCAGGTGCCACCCATGCACTCGGCGGTAAAAGTGAATGGTCGGAGGTTATACAAACTGGCTCGCAGCGGTAAAGAAGTTGAGCGGGCTGCCAGGGCGGTAGAAATTCACGAATTGACCCTGGTCGAGTTTAATCACGATAAACTGGTTCTTGATGTACGTTGTTCCAAGGGTACTTACATCAGAACCCTGGCTGAGGATATCGGCAACGCACTGGGCTGCGGGGCTTACCTGACTGATTTGCATAGAACCAGCGTACACCATTTTGATCAATACCGGTGTTATAGCCTGGACGAGTTAAGTGCATTGTCGGAGATTTCCGCGCATAAGTTGTCAGAATGCCTTTTGCCTGTTAAATCGGCTTTAAACGATTTTGAGGATCTTATTGTGGATCAGAATTCTACTGCATTATTGAAACAGGGAAGGGTGATTCAAGGTGATTTTTCGGTTCAACCGGGGCTATTGATTCTGGTTTCTGAAAACGGACAGTTTTTAGGTCTGGGAGAAGCCACCTCTGACGGCCGGATTTTACCAAAAAGACTAATGAATACAGCAAGATAGCTGCGTTTATCGATCTGTCGCGCAATAACTGTGATAATAACCGTGAAAGTCCTTGTTACTCCCTGCTCAGATAGGTAGAATACCTGCCTTTTTCGGGCCTACAGAGGTTTTATTTCATGTCGATGTCAGCTGACCAGAAGCGAACCATCATCGCTGACCACCAGCAAAGTGAAGGTGACACAGGGTCACCAGAAGTGCAGGTAGCGTTATTAAGCCATCAAATTAATCATTTGACTGAGCATTTCAAAAAACATATTCACGACCATCATTCGCGTCGCGGTTTACTTAAAATGGTTAACCAGCGACGTAATTTACTGGATTATCTTAAATCCAAAAATCAGCAGCGGTATAAAGATCTAATCGGAAAACTAGGCCTGCGTCGATAAAAGCGAGAGAAAGTGTGAATCCAATTAAAAAGACATTTCAGTACGGCGAGCATCAGGTTACGCTGGAAACCGGAGAGATAGCCCGCCAGGCAAGTGGTGCTGTTTTTGTCAATATGGCTGATACCGTAGTCATGGTCACTGTAGTCGGCGCGAAGAACGCGATACCCGGGAGAGATTTTTTCCCGTTAACAGTCGACTACATGGAAAAAACCTACGCCGCCGGTAAAATACCCGGCGGTTTTTTTAAGCGAGAAGGTCGCCCCAGCGAAAAGGAAACACTAACCTGTCGATTAATCGATCGTCCAATCCGCCCGTTATTTCCGAAAGGCTTTCTGAATGAAGTTCAGGTAGTCGCAACTGTTGTTTCCATGAACAACGAAATCGACCCCGATATTCCCGCTCTGCTCGGAGCATCAGCTGCTATTACTATCTCAGGCATGCCATTTGCGGGCCCGATTGGTGCAGCCCGGGTTGGTTATATGGACGGTGAATATATACTGAACCCGACTATGAGCCAGACAGCAGAGTCAGACCTCGATCTGGTTGTTGCCGGTACAGAAAATGCTGTGTTGATGGTCGAATCTGAAGCAAATTGCCTGTCTGAAGAAGTCATGCTGGGTTCGGTTGTTTTCGGACACGAACAAATGCAGACTGCGATTAAGGCGATTAATGAATTTGCTGCCGAAGTCGGTACCACTCCCTGGGAATGGGAAGCTCCCATTTCTGATGAAGGCTTGTTAGAAACTATCAGCAATCAGTTTAGCGCCGATATTACGCAGGCATACACGATTGCTGACAAGATGGATCGCCAGAATCGAAATGGTGAAATTCGTAATGCAGCGGTCGAAGCACTGGTCAGCGATGCAGAAGGTTCACCGAGTGAATCCGATGTACGCGAATTGGTCGGTAAGCTCGAAAAGAAAATTGTCCGTGATCGTATTATCGATGGTAATCCTCGTATCGATGGTCGTGATACCAAAACCGTTCGTCCAATCACTGTCCGTACTGGCGTATTACCAAGAACCCATGGTTCGGTAGTATTTACTCGTGGTGAGACCCAGGCACTGGTTGTCACCACACTGGGTACTGGTCGAGATGCGCAAATCATTGACGCGATAGAAGGCTCTCGCAAAGAAAACTTCATGATGCACTATAATTTCCCGCCTTCAAGTGTGGGTGAGACTGGTCGTGTCGGTACACCTAAGCGCCGTGAGATCGGCCACGGTCGTCTTGCTAAACGTGGTGTTCAGGCTGTTATGCCTTCAATCGATGATTTCCCTTATGTTATCCGTATCGTGTCGGAAATTACCGAGTCAAACGGTTCGTCATCAATGGCCAGTGTTTGTGGTGCCAGTCTGGCACTGATGGACGCCGGTGTACCGTTGAAGGCCCCGGTTGCCGGTATCGCCATGGGATTAATTAAGGAAGGCGATAAATTCGCTGTTCTAACCGATATTCTCGGGGACGAGGATCATCTTGGTGACATGGATTTCAAAGTAGCGGGTACCACCGACGGTATTACTGCTTTACAGATGGATATCAAGATAGACGGTATCACCACAGAAATTATGAGTCAGGCGCTCGATCAGGCCAAAGATGGCCGTTTATTTATCCTCGGCGAAATGGCCAAGGAAATTACCGAAAGCCGTGAAGAAATGTCGGAATTTGCGCCACGTTTAATTACTTTTAAAATCAACCCGGAAAAAATTCGCGACGTCATTGGTAAAGGTGGTGCGACGATTCGAGGCATCACCGAAGAAACTGGTGCTACCATCGAAATCGACGACGATGGCGTGGTTAAAATTGCATCAGTAGAGAAATCTGCTGGTGACGAGGCTCGCCGCCGGGTCGAAATGGTTACGGCCGATGTCGAAGTTGGCGTCATCTACGAAGGTAAAGTTGCCAAGATCATGGACTTTGGTGCCTTCGTTAATATCCTGCCTGGTAAGGATGGTCTGGTACATATCTCGCAGATCTCCGACGAGCGTGTCGAAAATGTCAGCGATAAGCTTTCAGAAGGAGATGTCATTAAAGTTAAGGTACTCGAAGTAGACCGACAGGGACGAATTCGTCTGAGTATGAAGGCTGTTACAGAAGAGGAAGCTGAGGCAAGCTAACAAAGCGAAGCTTTGACAAAATAGTAAAAAAGGGAACTCCGGTTCCCTTTTTTATGGCTGATATAATTTATCTGGTAACGTCCAGAGGTAGCTCTATCCAGAATGTACTACCGGAATCTAGTTTGGATGTGAAATTAATATAC
>JAOUJX010000290.1 GCA_029882955.1 Gammaproteobacteria bacterium | reverse complement strand
AAAAGCGCGTCTGGATGAATCTCTGGCCGCGATTCTGATTCTAAATACCTTTGCACACACCATGGGCGCATTTGGTGTCGGCATTCAGGCACTTCAGGTGTTCGGCCCTCAATGGGAAACACTTAGCGCCGTCCTGCTGACATTAATGATCCTGTATTTCTCCGAGATCATACCGAAAACCCTGGGCGCCACCTTCTGGCGTATTTTGCTACTGCCGGCGGCATTCATTATCCTCTGGTTGACCAGGCTCACCTCTCCGCTAGTCTGGATTTCCAACCGGCTAATAGGGCTTTTAGGCCCCAGAACGGAAAGTCAGGTTACACGAGAGGAAATTCTAGCTATGGCCTCGCTCGGCAAACAGGATGGCGCGTTAATAGCACGTGAAAAAGAATACCTGTCGAACCTGTTGAACCTGCGTGAAGTCACTGTCGAAGAAGTCCTGACACCACGCACCGTGGTACATATGCTCGACCAGTCAATTAGCGTTGCTACCGCTCTCGACGATCCGAAGACAGGTCAATTTTCTCGCATGCCAATATTCGGTGAGAGCCCCGACGACATTACCGGTAAAGTGCTGCGCCACGACCTCTTCATAGCGGATCGCTCCGGACAGGGTGCCGAGCCGGTGAAAAAATTCGCCAAGTCAATACTTCGGGTGGCCGAAAAGCTGCCGGTGCAGCATCTGCTCGAACTGATGCTCAAGAACCACGCACATCTATGTCTTGTCGAAGATGAGTTTGGTCAAACTTCAGGCATAGTCACGCTCGAAGACGCCATCGAAACCCTGCTCGGGCGCGAAATCGTAGACGAAAGTGACAAAGTCGAAGACATGCAGGAACTGGCGCGTGATAAATACCGTGAGCGTCTTCGGGAAGACAAAGTCAGTCAGGTAGAGAACAGTGAGCCCCGGAGCTGAGAATCCCTACTAATTACGTCATGCAATAAAACCAGCCAGGCTCACTCAAACCCTTCCAGGAACCTGATCAGAACATCTGCAGCTATGCCAGCGTCTTCACTCGTTATTGACTCGTCCCCATGATGGCTGACCCCGTTTAAGCAGCGTACAAATAACATCGCGACCCTTGACAAATCTGACATTGCTGAAGCATCGTGAGTCGCGCCTGACATGAGCCTCGGTGCTTTCAGTCCAATGGCTTTGGCCGCTTCCTCCAGTCTATCCGACAACTCCCCACCGCACTGCACCGCTGACTGCGAATATGTCCGTTCCGAGCTTGCGGTTAGGCCGCGTCTATCTGCAAGCTGTTGCAAAAAGGCCTTCAGTCCAAGCCCGGCATTAACCCGAACTTGGTCGGTACTGGATCGCAACTCTATCGACAGGTCGACCTCGCCAGGCACTGCATTCACTGCATTCGGGACTACGTTTAACCAACCGACGACACCGACAAGTGCTTCGGTCTCGAGACACAGGTTTTCAACATAACTAATCAGCTCTGCTGCCGCTGCAAGTGCGTCATACCTGAGATCCATCGGTGTGGTACCGGCATGAGCTGCACGCCCGGTTATCTTCACCATCCAGCGTTCAATACCACAAATAGCGGTAACTATACCGACCGGTGCTCCTTTACTCTCTAACACCGGCCCCTGCTCGATATGCGTCTCGATGAAACCCAGAATATCGTCACTATTGCGTTTCAACGCAACGATATTCTCCGCTTCGAGGCCAAAGTTTTGCAAAGCATCTGTTAGTGTGACCCCGTCTTTATCCTGCATACCTAAAACATCTGGATCAAAGGTTCCCGCCAAAGCCCGTGGGCCCATCAGGGCGGTAGGGAACCGCACACCTTCTTCATCCGCAAATGCCAGCACTTCGATGGCGTAGGGCAGTTGTTGATGCTTCAGGTATTCGAGACAGGTAATCGATAATACGATACCGAAGATACCATCGTATTTCCCCCCCTGCGGGACACTATCCTGATGTGAACCCAATAAAAGCGTACGAGATGTCTCACTACCCTCGCGACGCCCGATGAGCGTACCGGAATCATCAAGACTGACCTCCAGGCCGGCTTTTGTCATCCACTCTCGCAATAACGTCAATGCCCCTTCATGTTCCGCTGTAAAGGGAAAGCGCGAAACCCCCGGCCCTGCCTTCGAGTAGCCAGCTATAACATCAAGGCGTTGCATTATTTCTTCGCCCAGGTTTAGCACCGGTGTGGATCTTCAATCGTGGGTAGAACAGAAATAAATTCCTGATAGGTTTCGTCTTTGGTCTTTTTATATAAGACAATCAAGTCTTCAATCGGTGTTTGACTGTAGTCGATGCGTAAATCCAGTGGTGGTGATTGTGGCGATACGACATTAATGGCCGCCGATAAGGTACCGCGCATATCGCCTCCGGCTTTTGCCGCCATTAATAAACCATGCAACAAACGATCGGCAAGCGTACCGTCGGCATGAATAAATTGATTATTTAATACTTCCAGGGTATTTTCGTTGGCGAGCCAGTTCCCTGCAATCGCGAGATCAGGTGATAAAACGTGCGATTTAGTATCTTCATTTTTCTCCCCTGTCCAGCCAGCAGACCTGCCTCTGGTATCGAGTATAATCAACTGCCGGTAGCCTGCCCCATTATCGCCCCCTACCAAACGATCGACTATTGACTGAGGCTGCTCGCCCGCAACAAGGCCACGCATTGCCTCCTCACGCCACAGAGTACTTACCGACCAACCCTGAGTTGCTACCACTCCGGCAGAGGCTTGCGCAGCCAGTACCCAGGCTCCGACGGCGAGGTTTCCGGTTGCCGCTGCACAACCGAGCTCACCTGTATCCCGATCCCTCGCAAGTATAGAAAAAGTCATTTATTGCACCAATTAGAAGCTTATACGCTAATTTATCATAATAAACTTGCGCTGTGTAAATTTATCATGATAAATTAGCTTTTTTAACAATAAAGCGGGAAGATAGCCATGAATCATTTTGTTCGTTCATTAGTCATTGCCGTGGTGATGACGCTAACAGCACCTGCAGGGTTTGCCCAAACACCTGACGACGTGCTTGTCGTTGGTCAAATAGCGGAACCCAAATCTCTCGATCCTGCTGCCATCACCGCAGTGAATGATTTTCGTATCGTAATGAATATGTACGATGGTCTGGTTCGTTACAAAGACGGCGCGTTGGAAGTTGAACCCTCGCTCGCGAAAAGCTGGTCAATCAGCGACGACGGGCTGACTTATACCTTCGAATTACGTCATGGCGTTAAATTTCACGACGGTTCAGCATTTAATGCTCCTGCCGTCGTATTTAACTTTGACCGAATGCTCGATGACAAACACGCCTATCACGATACCGGCCCATTTCCACTATCTTTCTTCTTTTCGGCAATCGACGATGTCGCAGCAATCGACGATGACACAGTCAAATTCAAGCTTAAAGAACCCTATGCGCCCTTTCTTTCAAATCTCGCTTACCCGACTGGTTTGATCGTATCGCCTGCGGCAGTAAAGCAATATGGTAAAAATTATGGTCGTAATCCATCGGGCACCGGCGCTTATAAATTCGCCGAGTGGGAATCGAATGCAAAAACCGTACTGGTTCGAAACGAAAACTACTGGGACGGTGCCCCTGCACTTGAAGCGGTCGTATTTCGCCCTATTACCGATGCTAATACACGGGTTGCAGAAATGCTCTCAGGTGGTATCGACCTGATGGTTGAAATCCCGCCCGATAGTGTCAGTCAGTTTGACGGTAACGGATACGACCTTTATGAGCAGGCAGGTCCTCATGTCTGGTTCCTCATTCTCAACGCTAAAGAAGGTCCATTTGCAGACAAACGCGTACGCCAGGCAATTAACTACGCGATCGACAAGAAAGCACTGGTTGAAAATGTATTACAGGGTACAGCCGAAATCGCAAGCGGCCCTACCCCGCCAGCCTTTGCCTGGGCTTACAACGAATCACTGCAACCTTATCCTTACGACCCAGCGAAAGCGAAAGCTTTGATCAAAGAGGCAGGGAAATCGGGGGCCGAGATCGTATTTTATGTCACCGAAGGCGGTTCCGGCATGCTCGATCCGGTTCCTATGGGAGCGGCTATTCAGGCTGACCTGGCCAAGGTCGGTCTTAAGGTGAAAATCGAAACCTACGAATGGAATACCTTCCTCGGCAAGGTGAATCCGGGACTGGAAGGCAAAGCGGATATGGCAGAGATGGCATGGATGACCAACGACCCCGATACCCTGCCTTTCCTCGCACTGCGCACCGGTGCCTGGCCCGACAAGAAAGGCTTCAATTCCGGTTATTACTCTAACCCGGAAGTCGACAAGCTGCTCGAAGCGGCACGCAAATCGACAGATCAGGCCGAACGTGCAAAACTGTATAAAAAAATGCAGGTAATCGTGCAGGACGATGCGCCCTGGGCGTTTATCGCAAACTGGAAGCAGAATGCTGCCGCACGCGACCAGGTTAAAAACTTCAAACTACAACCTTCTTTCTTCCTGCTGTTAAAGGATGTAAGCAAGGATTAATAATACGAATGGCGTCATCCTGCGCGGGTGACGCCATCTACTACACCTGACCAGGAGGGGTGTGTTATATGCGCAGGTACATACTCGCACGCCTGCTTGCCGTAATACCTGTTTTAGCGGGGCTTACGATTATCGTCTTCCTGATCATGACTTTTATCCCCGGTGATCCGGCAACCGCGATTCTCGGTTCCTATGCCTCTCCTGAAAATGTCGCCAAAATCAACAAGGAGCTGGGACTCGATAAACCTGTCGTACAGCAATACTTTATCTGGTTGTCGAATATTTTAAGCGGTGACTTCGGACGCTCCTATTCACTCAACCGTCCGGTACTGGATGAGGTGCTTGAGCGGTTTTCGGCTACACTTATCCTCGCCGGAGCGTCACTGTTACTGTGCACAGTATGGGGTATCTTGATCGGTATCTGGACCGCCGCCCGACAATACGGCTGGACCGACAAAATTCTTACCTTCATTGTTTTAATCGGCATTTCTATCCCGTCATTCTGGCTCGGCCTGCTATTGATCCTGTTATTTGCAGTAGAGCTGCGCTGGTTGCCAGCCAGTGGCATGTTCGCGATTTATGGCGGCGGTGATTTACTCGATCTGGGCAGGCATCTCCTATTACCGGCCCTCACACTATCAATTGTCGCCACCGGGGTTATCGCCAGATTGACCCGTTCGGCAATGCTCGAGGTCCTGCGTCAGGACTATATCCGCACCGCACGCGCGAAAGGACTGAGCGAGAAAAAGGTGCTCTATCGACATGCCTTTAAGGCGTCACTGGTTAGCATCATACCGGTAATCGGTGTGCAGGCCGGTTTTGTACTCGGTGGTGCGGTGTATATCGAAACTGTGTTTCAATGGCCCGGAGTCGGACGAATGCTGGTACAGGCCATATCCCAACGAGATATCTTACTCGTTCAGGGAGGCGTGGTTATTGTCGCCAGCAGCTATGTTCT
>JAOUJX010000021.1 GCA_029882955.1 Gammaproteobacteria bacterium | reverse complement strand
CTGTTTGAAATCAATAGGGTCAGATACCGACTCCATTAACATTGCCATTGATACAGAAACCCTAACCTGAAGATAATAAAGGGTAAAGCTCGATTCCAGCTAGTCACCCTATTGGGTTAACAACGCTAACCGGTGGGTTAGCGGCTTCAATGATTCGTGCCACGTCAAACAGGATATCTTCCCGGAATCGTGCCGCAATCAACTGCACACCGACCGGAGAATCCAGGCTCGAACCGGTGGTCACGGTCATCCCCGGCATGCCGATAAAAGGCAGCGCTATCTGGGTCATCTGTGCTTCGAGTATGGCTTTAAAATCGTCAGTCGACTTAACATCGCGCAAATCCTCAAACGGCAATTCGGCAGATACCGGACAGAGCATGATCGGAAACCCGGTTAGAAACTGCTGCCATTCGCGGGCCAGGGTTACCCGTCGCTGTAAGGCATCCATCAGACTGTTTAACGTGACTTCCGGTGAATTTTCCTGTAACCGGGCGTATACATAATTAGCATCGGGGTCGTCTTCGGTCGCAAACGCTTCGCCATTGGTTCGGGCATATTCTGACATCCACAGCAATAGCTGCAACTCCTTCGGTTCGCGTAGTGGCGGGCAACCGGTTTCAACCACTTCCCAGCCAGCTTCGCGCAGCTGTCGCGCGGTCTGATTCAGAGCCTCGACTATAGCCGAGTCAACCTGCCAGCCTTCCGGCGCGATACACAGAGCCGCGCGTTTTGGATACTCACCTAATTTATGTTCTACCGGAACCCACCAGGGATCGAGCGGATGACCAATCGCCATAGCGGAGTAACCCAGCCATAAGTCATCGATAGTTCGGGCAATCGGGCCGGATACGGCTGTCAACTGAGCACCGATATGCCGATCAGGACTCGACAGGTTAGCCGCGGCAATCCTACCGACTGTTGGCCGAAGGCCGTGGACCCCGCAGGCATATGCCGGATAGCGTATAGAACCCGCTATATCGGTGCCATGCGCAATCGTGCCTATTCCTGCGGCTACCGCAGCCGCTGCGCCACCCGACGAGCCTCCCGGCGTTAATCGATTGTTAAGCGGGTTTAAGGTATGGCCATGCAATGAGTTACGCGTGAACCAGCGCAGTGAAAACGCCGGAGTATTGGTTCGTCCGATTATCACAGCACCTGCCTGCTGCAGGCTGCTAATCACCGGACTATCTGTTTTTGCGATCAGATCATTTTGAATTCTAAGCCCGTTGGTATTGGCAAAGCCCGCCTGGTCGACATTCACCTTAATAGTCACCGGCACGCCAGCCAGAATACCCGGATCACTACCCCGCTCTACCTGTTGATCAATTGAATCTGCCGCAGCCAGTGACTGTTCCGGCATTTCATCTACAACTGCATTGATAGCAGGATTAACCGATTGCAGACGCTCGAGGGCGGCCTCGGTTACTTCGCGCGCAGTCACTTCTTTCTGCCGTATTGCTGTTGTGATTTGCCGGGCAGACCATTCGTGTAGCAAGCTCATATTTAATCCTCTATTCTGTTATTGGTTTTTCAGGCCTTTCAGATTGTAAACTACAGATATATTGTTCATTCAATTTTGATCGTCAGTTGGTAGCGCAAGCTTCGATTTACCAGCTTTGATCCGTATCCAGTTGACCAGTCTCATCACTGAAGCACGACAGATTACCCAGCGTTCTACATGGTATTTGCCGGGAAACTCCATTAACACAAGACCAATAATGATGGTCAGTATGCCCTGCCCTGGTAGCACAAGCATCAATATTCCAGCCATCATAAAGATGACACCGAGAAGGTTCTTGATGACGAATAAAGGGATACGCAACAATGGATGCCTGTTGTTCCATGCAACCCGATGCCGGTCGGGATAGAAAAAATAGTCCTCCGGCATCCTCACCAGTAATACCGGGACAGCAATCAGAGTCGCCAGGAAAGAAACCACCGACACGGCCAGTAACAATCCTACCAGAGCCTCATTGTTGTAAATCCAGTCAACCATGGTTTGAATTCCTGCTACTTAAATGCTATCGCCATTCTACTGTTGATATTAGTCCTGGTGGTCATAACACCTTTACCCCGGATTACCCTGTATCAACTGAAAATACCCTGTGCCCAGGCCGATAGCTGATCAAGCAATTCCTGCTCGCGCCCACCCTGCTCGCGCTGGGCCAGGGTTAACAAATGCTGCTGAAACTGTTCAACTGTCAGACCTGCGCCGAATTCACCATCGACCAGGCGGCTGTGGCAAAAACGCTGCCAGCGTACTGCTTCTTCTTCATTCAGGCTCTTGGGAAAGTTTCGCGCACGATAACGAAACAACAGCGTGTTCAGTCGCTTATCCTGAAACGTATTATCCGGCCATTCGGCCAGTTTCTCCGGGGTGGCTGCGAGCACCTGATTACAGCAGAGTCTATCCTGCTGGCCGATAAAGCCATCGTATAAAGCACTATCCGCATCGATTTCTTCGAAGGTTCGCTCGGCGCTATAAACCTCGGTCAATCGCGATATCAAACCAGGATCGGACATCAACATTTCTCTATGCTGGTTGACTTCATCCCAGTTAATTTGCCACTTCTGCGCCTGCTCGGCATTGAGCGTCGATACCGGCGCCAATGCCGGTGATTTATTCAAATGCACACCTTTCAACGGTAGGCGCTGCTCACCTTCGGCGAGGTCGAGTGTTTTTGTATAAAGCTTTTGCTGAATTTCATTTACGCTCAGTTGCAGCAAAACCTCCGGGTTAAAACGCAGGTTGTAACAAATGACTTCGTTGCTATTTACCGGATGCGTCAACAATGGAACAACCGGGGCGAGACAACCCTGTTGAGCCGGAAACATACCACTGACATGCAATAGTATTTCCGGCTGAGCTGGATTAAGAATCTCGGCCACCCGTTTTTTATTTCGTAAGTTAAAAAAGAAATCGAACAATCGGGGTTGCTTCTGTTTCACCAGCTTCGCTACCGCGATAGTCGCTTTAACGTCAACCAGTGCATCGTGCGCGCCTATTTGTTCGATATTATTGGCTGCGGTCAGGTCAGTGAGTTTAAAACTGACCACGCCGTTTTCATTTACCGGCCAGCTAATACCCTCCGGGCGTAGCGCATGGGTCAGGCGCATTAAATCGAGTACATCCCAGCGACTGTTACTGTTTTGCCAGCTATAGGCGTAAGGGTCGATAAAGTTTCGATAAAAACCGAACCGCGTAACTTCGTCGTCAAAGCGAAGGTTGTTGTAACCGACGATACAGCTATTGGGTCGCTGGAACTCGGCATGAATCAGCCTGAAAAATTCCGCTTCGTTTACACCTTCCGAACTAGCCAGTTGCGGGGTGATGCCGGTAATTAACACGGCTTCAGGGTGAGGTAAAAAATCAGGCGTTGGTTGCGCGTAAATCATCAAAGGCTGATCGATGATTTCGAGGTTTTCATCGGTACGAATACCGGCAAACTGAGCCGGATGATCGACACGCGGGTTAGCCCCCCAGGTTTCGTAGTCGTGCCAGTAAAAACTTGCTGTGGCCATTACCTTATTCTCCAGCTGAATTGAGTCATTGTATATCAGGGTATTTTCAGGTTGATAGGGATCACGGCGTTTAATTTTAAGTTTCGTTTAAGCCGACATTCGTAAACTACATGAAAATCTGCCACCTGGTAATAGCTTATATGTCTACAGACACTGAAAAATCATCCACCATTAAAGTATGGGATCCGTTGGTCAGGATTTTCCACTGGAGCCTGGTTCTGTCTTTTGCCCTGGCGTTTATCACTGAAGACGACTGGCTGAGTCTGCATGTTCAGGCAGGCTATGCCGTCTCGCTTCTCATTGGCTTTCGCCTGATCTGGGGTCTGATCGGCACTCGACAGGCACGTTTTTTCTCCTTTGTTAAATCACCCGCAGTAGTCATGTCTTACCTCAGACAAATGTTGACGCTGAAAGTCCCTCATTACCTCGGCCATAACCCGGTTGCAGCAGTGATGGTAATAGCACTCTTGTGCAGCATCGCACTGACTGCTTTTACCGGCATGGTGACGATAGCAAGTGAAGGTCAGGGACCGCTGGCCAATACGGTATTTGCGTCATGGCGCGGTGACTGGATAGAAGAAGTTCACGAGTTTTTCGCCAATTTCACATTAGTACTGATCGTTGCACACGTTTCCGGCGTGGTAGTCAGCAGTTTACTCGAGCGTGAGAATCTGGTGAAAGCCATGGTAACGGGGCGTAAAAAGAATCGCCTAGATTGGCAGGATACTCAAAACCAGGAGGGTAGCTAAAATGAAAACAGGTCAAATAGTAATAGCTCTGTGGCTTTGCCTGATTTTGATCACCGCAGTCAGTGCCAACCCAAATCCGCTGAAGATAATCGAAGTCTATCAACAGCAGGGCGCCTCCCGGACGGATGCCAACAGAGGCAAACAACTCTGGGAAACGGATACCGAAGGACGCCGTTGCACGAGTTGTCATGGAGACAGCCCCTCGAACAACGGCAGCCATATCAAAACTAAAAAGCTCATCAAGCCGATGGCTTTATCGGTCAATCCCGAACGTTACCAGGACGATAAAAAGATTGAAAAATGGTTTTTACGCAACTGCAAATGGACCTTTGGCCGCGAGTGTAACGTTCAGGAAAAAGCAGACATTTTAACCTGGCTTTCAAGTCAGTAATTTTAGTAGAGGTAAAACCATGAAACAAAACAGGAACATGATGGCTGGTTCTATTTTAATGACCGCCATTCTAGCTTTCAGCTTATATGGATTCGGCCAAATCTGGGCATCTTCAAAGAACCAGGCAAATCCGCTATATGCTGAAGAATGCGGTAGTTGCCATATGGCTTATCCGGCTCAATTGCTACCACCACAAAGCTGGCAAAACATGATGTTACAACTGGAGGATCACTTTGGTGAGAATGCCGAGCTCGATGCAGAATCAAAACAGGCTATTGAGTCCTATTTGGTCGAGGCCAGCCAGCAGGGAAATGGCTCCAGCCGAAAACTCTTCAGGAATCTCGGTAAGCAGGTACCCGAGCGTATCACCACACTACCCTATTTCATTCACGAGCATGACGAGATTCCTTCTCGATTAATCACTTCTAATGATAAAGTGGGATCGCTCAGTCAGTGTAATGCCTGCCATCAACGTGCAGAGCAAGGTGATTTTGATGAAGATGATGTATCTATTCCTGGCTTTGGTCGCTGGGACGACTAGCAGCCACCTCCTGGCCAGTGACGACATCAGTTCGAATAAAATTCGGACCATGGTGAAAAGCGGTGAGATACTTTCCCTGGAGTCGATATTGAGCCGGTATTCTGAAAAGGAGTACGGTAAATTACTCGACCTCGAGGTAGAATGGGAACAGCAGGTGCTAATTTATGAACTCGAATTCCTGCGATCCGATGGCCGCGTTATCGAGCTCGAAATTGATGCCCGTAACGGTCAGCTACTGCAACAGGAGATCGAAGATTGAAACTCCTACTGGCCGAAGATGACAAGCAGCTGGTAGAGTTCCTGCGCCCCAGATTACAGCGTTCAGGCTATACCGTGGAATGGAGCAACAATGGCATCGACGCCGAATTCATGGCCCTGGAAGAAAATTTTGACGGCATCATTCTCGATCTTGGCCTACCTCAGAAACCAGGCCTTGAGGTTTTGAAAAACTGGCGTGAGCATCATCTGACCACGCCCGTATTAATCCTCACTGCCCGCGACTCCTGGCAGGAACGCGTCGACGGCCTAAAAGCCGGGGCCGACGATTATCTCGGCAAGCCATTCCATTTCGAAGAATTATCGGCACGACTGGAGGCCATACTTCGACGGCATTTTGGTCAGTTAGACAATAGCCTTGATTTCGAAGGTCTGACGTTAGACACTGAAGGGCAAACGGTGACTTCGGCTACGGGAGAGACTCACCAGCTAACGGCTATCGAATTTCGCCTGTTACGTCATTTCATGCTAAACCCGAATAAAATAATATCGAAGACGGAATTGAGTGAACAAATTTACGAGGAGGAACAGCTCAAAGACAGCAACGTGATAGAGGTTTATATCAACCGCCTGAGAACCCTGCTGGGTAAGTCGTGGATTAAAACCTTCCGTGGCCAGGGTTATCGACTATCGGCACCATAGAGCAGAACAGATCAATCGATGTACTCTCTGAAGAAAAAAATTACCCGAAGCCTCGTTATCAATATGCTCGTAGTGATGTCGGGTCTGTTAGTGACGATGTATTTTTCGATGCAGCAGTTATTACAGGATTACGTATTAACCCGGCTAGAGCATGATACCGAAAGTCTCGTTACTGTAATCTACCAGGATCAGAAGCAACAGTGGCATGTCGACCCGACCAAAATGTCGACCATCTATAACCGGGTTAAATCGAGCCATTACTATCGTCTGACCGTTGGCGATCAAACCCTGACATCCCGCTCGGTATTCGATACGGAATTTCCCATATCAGAGAAAGATCTGGCCAGCCCAGGGCATTATCTGGCCGATGGTCCCGGACAGGAAGTCTGGCTGGTCAGGTACCAGCAGGTAAATAAAAATAATCAGTTAATCAATATATGGGTAGCTGAGAATATTATGCCGCTACGGCAGCAACTGCTGCACTATAGCGCTTATGCGATTATTCTGATCCTGATAGCCACCACGATGCTTATTTATCTGCAACGACGCACTCTCGAAAGGTCGTTTCATATTTTCGAGGTTCTGCGGCAAAATATCGCCTCGGTACGCCATAAGGAAATGGACAAAATTGGCGTGCAGGTTCCCAGGGAAATTATACCTCTGGTGAATGAAATCGAAATTCTGGTAGAGCAATTACGCAATCGAATTAATCGCAGCCGCCATGCCATCAGCAATCTCGCTCACGAATTAAAACGACCGCTACAACTGTTATCACAACAGCAGGAATCGAGTGCCGACGAAGAACAACTGAAACCACTGCACGATATTCGAGCTATTCTGGAGCGAGAGCTTAAACGAGCGAAAATATCCGGTTCCCAGGGCCTCGGCGGATCTTTTAATATTGATCAGGAACTACCCTTCATGATTGAGGTACTCGCAAAAATTTATCCGCCAATTGATATCCATTTCGAAAATTCTGAAAATATTTCCAGCCTCGATTTAGATCGAGATGACATGCTTGAATTGATTGGAAACTTACTCGACAACGCCTGTAAGTTTGCCTCGCAAAGAGTAAACTTCCAGATAACAGGCACAGAACAGGGAGTGAAATTAATAGTTGACGATGACGGTAAAGGCATCGAAAAAGATGAAATGGAAAAAATCAAAAAACGAGGGGTTCGACTTGACGAGACCAGAGAAGGCCACGGTCTGGGACTCGGCATCTGCTGGGATATCGTCAACAGCTATCACGGTAACCTGCTGTTTTTTGCTTCGCCGATGGGCGGCTTGCAAGTCTGCGTCGAAATTCCCTTACAAACTTGAACCCGGGTATCATGAACCCGGGCGTCGGAGTCAGAACTGACTCCGACACCCCCGACAATTACCCACCAAACACGTCTACAACCGAATCGCGTACCGCAGCAACCAGATCATCCAACGTTGACTCACTGGATGTTATCGGCGGTGCAATACAAACCACTTCGCCACGCATACGGGTAAACAGACCGTGGCTGATCATGGCTTTGGTCATTTTGCCACCAACGCCCCACTCTGCAGGATAGAGCTCTTTGGTCGATTTGTTTTCAACCAATTCGACACCACACATCATGCCTTTACCTCGAACATCACCAACATGCGGGTGTCCGTCCAGTGCACTATGTAATTTCTCCAGTAGATAATCGCCTTTTGCAGCTGCCTGTCCGACAAAGTCTTCTTTTTCGATGACATCGATCATCGCCAGACCAACCGCGCAGGTGGTGGGGTGACCGCTGTAAGTGTAGGCGTGCATCCACGGCTTATCGGCGTTTTCCAGCGTAGTGGCGATTTCATCGGTGATACCGATGCCGCCGAGCGGTACATAGCCCGAGGTGATCGCCTTGGCAAATTGCACCAGGTCGGGCTGAACACCATAATGTTCGAGCGCGAATAATTTACCGGTACGGCCGAACCCGGTAATGACTTCGTCGGCTACCAGCAGCACTTCGTACTGGTCACAGATTTCGCGGATACGCGGGAAATAATCGTCGGGAGCGACTAGCACACCGCCAGCACCCTGTACTGGCTCGGCGATAAACATCGCGACATTCTCGGCTCCCAGTCGCAATATCTCTTTTTCCAGCTCATTCGCAGCCGCGATTCCAGGAGATGAACCATCTTCTGGGTGCGGGTAACGATATTGATCGGGTGAAGGGATATGGCTGAACCCGGGCATACGTGGTTCGAAGGCTGCCCAGTAACCGGCAATTCCCGTAGCACACATAGCGGCAAAAGTGACGCCATGATACCCCCAGAGACGGCTGATAACCTGAGTCTTGGACGGCCTGCCCCTGGCTTTCCAGTAGGAACGCGCCAGTTTAATATTACTATCGGTAGCTTCGCCACCACCTGAGGTAAAATAGAAGTGATTAATATCCGGGTAGCAAATATCCGCCAGTTTGTCGGCCAGCTCAATTGCAGGAATATTCGAGCTACCAGCATAACTCGAACAATAAGCCATTGCCTGCATCTGCTTTGCTGCTGCATCGGTCAATTCCTGACGGCCATGCCCCGCGTTTACATTCCACAAACAGGAAAGCCCATCGATAAACCGGTTTCCATCGGCGTCGATTAAATAAGATCCCTCACCCTTAACCCATACCTTGCCACTGGCCTGGCCTGCACTATGGTGCAGTGGATGAATCATATGAGCCTGATCTTTTTCGATAAGGGCGGCGTTACTAGCGGATGCATTCATTTTTGTAATCTCTTCTTAAATTAACGGGAATAACCATACAAATCGTTAAAGCACATTATATGCCTGCTGATAGTCGGGCGAAACAATAGTTCCGGTTAAATTAAATATTTCAACTAAACTCAATCGTAGAACAGTTTCAAAGTACGGCTAATTATGCGTCATTTACTACGACTGACAATTCTGGTCGTATCTCTAACTTCGTATACCGCAAATGCAGACGGTGATGGACTGAGCGTTTTTACTTCCGATAACCCGGAGAGTAACGCTGCACGCTCCTTTATCGTCGTGCCTGAAAAATATGAAATCCCACACGGCATAAGCGCACCGGCATCACAAGCCGTACTCACAAAGCAAGCCCCGTTTCTCATCGAGATCCTCGACGAAATCGAAGATGCCGAACTCGTGCAATGGTCCATCAACATTACCAGAAACGATTTTGGCAGAATCTGGGTGCTATCTAGTTATTCCGGGAAGAAAACGGTGGGAGAAGTTAATACGGTATGGACATCGTTCAAACTTGATAAGAATGTCGTCGACCGCCATATTTTACAATTCCATCCGCGTCCTCAAAAGCACCAATCAACCGTCTACAAGAAAGGTAAACCGACTTCGGCGCAGGGTGTTTCCAACGGTGGTGGGACTAAATCTATCAATATCGAAGGACGAAACCCGCGACTAAGCTATGAAATCGAGGGACGTGTTCTCGATGCCAGTAACAAGCTTATCAAACTTTATAGTGTTACTCTGCAGATGGACGATAAAGATTTAATACGCCAGGAATATATCAATCACTACAGAATTCCCAGAGCCACAGCCGGAGAAGCGGGAAAACTACCCGTACCAACCCGCGAGGAAATAAAATTAATACCCGCAACGCCCGATGGTTATGACGGCAATCGCCTTACCGAAAGTGAATACGAATTAATCATAGAAGACGGTGCTATAGAACTCTCTAAACTAATTTTAGATGCTTACGAAGGCATGAAGAAGTTTTATCGAAAGCCCGGTAACGAATTGAAAGACCTCAACGGCGAGCCGCTGACTATTCCCGATAGCCGCCTGTGGTTAAGTAGCGGTTGGAGAAATCCTGAACGCAACGAATGGTTTAGCGACGCTCTCAACGGTGCGCATCAACTCGGTGCTGCACTCGATCTGATGCCAAATGAAATTCCGCGCAAGAGAGAAGCCGCCATTATTTATTGGGTTTTATGGAATGCAGTGGAATCGGTACCGGATCAGCATCAGTTTTTGGCGCAACTCGAAGCACTGACAGTACCCATCAGGCCCGCCAGTTTTAAACTCGATATCGAACCCAGAAACGGCATTCCGGATGCCTTCGATAAAGCCGATCATCTGCATATCAATCTGGTCAAATGAAAAAGTCATTGATCATTCCGCTGCTCTACCTGGTATCAATTTCACCAGTGCTGGCGCTAGCGAATTTTGAAGATATCTATGGTATCCAGGCGAGTGATTTCTATAACGTGCTCGCCGATCAGATTGTTTCGGCTCGCTTCGAAGACAACTCATTAAGCTTGCAGGAACAATTTAAGCGGCTAAAAAACCTTCAACTCAAAATAGAAACTAAAACCGACGAATATCCCGGTGACCCTCTGGTCTGGTTCCTCGAAGGCTTAAACCTGAATAACCTGGCGGAAATACGATATTTACTCATATTAAGCCAATCAGGTCAGAAGAAAGCGACCGCAGATAGAGAAGTATCGAACTACAATATCGCTCGTAGCCGGGCTTATAGCAACGCCATTCGACTCGACAGCAAGCCCCCCCATCAACTGTCTTCGACCATTTACGCCACCATGAGCTACGGCCTGAGTAATCGCCAGAAAATAAAAACCTATACACGCGAACTTGAGCTCGGCAGTCCGAGTGAAAATGAAAGCAACGAGTGGTTTTTGCACTGGGCGAAAATCGATGCACTGGTGCATGAGAAGAAACTCGACGAAGCCCAGCTAGCATTGGTTGAACTAAAAACACTTCTGGATAAAGCAAATAAAGCAGACTCAGCCTATGCCGAAATAGTTGAAAAAGCTGGAGCACAGATAAAAACGATTACCGATGAATTACAAAAACGGCAAGCCAGTCACCAAAATTCAGAAACATCCAATGTAAAGCCCGATGACCCCGAAGAGGACTGGAGCTGGAAGATCTGGCTAATTGTATCTTTGGGCATATTTACCTTCATTGCGGTTGTTGTGATTGCGCTTTTAAAGCGCGATCATTAAAGTTTGAGTTGATAATTATTTGCTAACATCAGCGAAATGGCCGGAATTATGATTCAACTAATACAAAACACGAGAGAGTGCCAGCCGGTTGCGCGTAATGCCTGATAATATCAACTGGCTTGAAGACCGGGTACGGGGTGTAGGTGCAGCGCTTGTCATCGATGGTGGCATGGGAACCCTGTTACAGCATTCCGGGGTACCCATGCACGGCAAAGTGTGGAGCGGTCAGGCTGTTTTATCACACCCTGGAGCAGTATTACGAGCGCATGAAGCGTTCATCGAAGCGGGCGCCGAAGCCATTATTACCAATACATTCGCCGCCGCGCGTCACATGCTCGAGCCGGGTAGTCTTGGGCAACAGGTTAAAGAAATTAATCTCAACGCAGTACAGCTGGCCCGACAGGCCCGTGACAATGTTGCCAAAGAGCCGGTTGCTATCGTCGGCTCAATCTGCGAATGGGCGCCGACCGATAACCCGAAATGGCATACAGCAAAAGCTGTCAATAATTCTGTCCGCGAGCAGGCAGAGCTACTGGCTGAGGCTGGCGTCGACCTCATCGCACTGGAAATGTGCCAGGAAATCGAGCTCTCTATCGCCGCCACCGAAGCTGTCCTCGAAACAGGGTTACCATTCTGGATTGGCATGAGCGCACAAACCCATCAGGGTTGCGATAATCTTTCGGTATTCGATTATGCGGAACTGGATTTTGAAAGCCTGGTGAAAGCGCTAGCCGGATATCCGGCGATGATGATGAATATCATGCATACCCCGATAACCGACATCGATAGAGCACTCTCAACCCTTCGACAATACTGGGATGGCCCAATTGGTATCTATCCCGAATCGGGCTACTTCACTATGCCCGACTGGCACTTCGTCGATATTGTCGAACCCGAAGAACTGGCGGAAATGGCTCAAAGCTGGATCGATAAAGGCGTGCGTATGGTGGGTGGTTGCTGTGGGCTTGGGCCGGAGCATATTGCGGCTTTGCGGCAGACGCTGAATCCTCGAAATTAGCCGGATAAAACCTGTTCATCGCCCCGGTAAATCCACCAGAAACTCCTGTGACGAATATCCATGTTTCAAATCCTTCGCCCTAACCTTCACCTGCTTAACACCTTTAGCAATAGCAACGCCCGATAAAGACCGGGTAAACGGCTGTTCATCTACATGCGGGTGAAATAAAACCCGCGACTCGATCAACTCTCCCTCTAGCGTTACCACGTCCCATTGGTTGGCATAGTGCTCCCAGCCTTCGTCGGCGTGTTCTAGTGTGACTGCAAAGGTACAGTCACTCTGACAGCGCACTTTGACATCGACGATGCGAACCTGGTCCGCAAACAGACCTGTGCTGACGATCGCTAACAGTAGAATCGCCGATAATCTCCTGAATGGATGCATAACGCTTGCTCCCTCTTTATTCGAATTTTGCACCGCCGAAAGTTAACCACGCGACTCACGTATAGCCTCGTAAGCCGATTTAATTTGCTGGGTTTTCTCGGTAGCATCCTGAATCATTTGTTCGGGTAAACCTTTCGCAACCAGTTTATCCGGATGATGTTGCGACATTAATCGTCGATAAGCCTTTTTCAACTCGGCATCGCTTACCGATTTATCCACACCTAAAATCGCATAAGCGTCTTGCAGACTGGTCTTTGGAGCTCCTGCCTGCTGATAGTCGGTACGACCGAAACCCGCTTTCAGCATTTCCTCCAGACGCTTCAACTGTGAAAACGATACCCCCAGCTTCTGGCAGATTTGAGCGAGTACCTTTTCTTCGGCCGGATGCATCACGCCATCGGCGTAAGCTGCCTGCAGTTGTATCTCCAGGAACATTTGAATCAGCGTACTACGCCGATGAACTTCTTTCCTGAACTGGTCGAGAATATCGTGAATAGGAAAATCACTGGACTTACCTTCGTTGAATAATCGTTTGGCGGACTCTCGCATCTCTGCGTCCAGCCCCAGATGGGTCATCACTTCTTCGGCGAGTTTAATTTCGTCGCGGGTGACTTTACCATCCGCCTTGGAGATGTAACCCATCACCGAAAAAGTCGCAGTGAAAAAAGCTGCCTGAATTCGATCCTGATCGCCGGGTCCGGTTTGCCAGTCGTCCTGACCCAGGGAATTCATGCCACGATCAAAGTTGTGCCCAAAGGCAACGCCCATGAGCGCTCCGAATGGTCCGCCTATCATAAATCCAAATGCGCCGCCTAGCGCTTTTCCCCACCATGCCATACCTTTACCTTTCTACTCGTGATCGCCGACGATTTGTTTAATCTGATCTATATTCTGCCTTAAATCCTGATATTGAACACAGCAGACTCCTGCGCCACCAAATTCGAAATCGATCCAGGTCATCGGCAGAAAATCGAACTTTTCCATCATCGCTGGCTGCGAATTGCCGACTTCGATAATTAAGACACCGTGTTCGCTCAGATAATCCACCGCCTGCAACAGAATCCGCTCCACCAGAATCAAACCGTCTTCACCTGCTGCCAGGCCGAGGCTCGGCTCAAATTTGAATTCCTCGCCCAGGGCAGACATGTCCCCGGCATCCACATAAGGCGGGTTACTCACGATAATATCGAATTTCTGAGCAGGAATATTATCGAAAAGATCCGATTGATAGAGTGTTAAAACGTCATCAAGCTCGTGTTCGTGACGATTAATTTTGGCCACCTCCAGCGCGTCGGCAGAAATATCCGAAGCACAAACCTCTGCATCTTCAAAGGCATATTGGCAGGCTATGGCGATACAGCCACTGCCGGTACACAGGTCGAGGATACGATCTACCTGCCGGCTATCGACCCAGGGCTCAAAGTGATTACCGATTAATTCGGCGACAGGCGAACGCGGAATCAGTACGCGTTCGTCAACATAGAACCGGAGTCCACAAAACCACGACTCTCGGGTTATATAAGCGGCGGGTTTTCGGGTATTGGTTCGTAATTGTATAACCTCCATCACCTGATCGCGCTCTGATGCCGTCAAAGAGCAATCCAGATAGCTTTCCGGCCAGTCAAACGGTAAATATAGCGCGTGTAGAACAAGATATTTCGCCTCATCAAAAGCGCTACCAAAACCATGCCCGAACTCAAGCTCTCGACGATTAAACTCACTGGTCCCCCAACGAATAAAATCGCGCATTGTCGCCAGTGATTTTAAAGAATTCGACTCAGTCACGTTGTGTTTTAAACCGGTTAAAATATAATGTCGCGAATTCTACACCATATTTCTTTTGGCAGCCTGCGAATTGGCCTGGCGGAAAATTCCCAACATGAAAAAATCCACTATTGTCTTCATTACAATCCTGTCGTTGGGTGTGGGTTTCGCGTCGGCCTGGATAGCCCGGGGCTTACAACCCATAAAGCTAGAAGCGGGTCTCTGGCTAGGCGACAATGCCAGAGCATTGCCGGATTTTAAGCTCATCGATCATAACGGCGAGGACTTCGATCGCGATAATCTACAGGGTAAATGGCATTTGCTGTTTTTTGGCTATACACACTGCCCGGATGTCTGCCCGGCTAGTCTGCAGACAATGGCCGACATGCTCAAATCGATCTCTGATAGCGATGTCAGCAACGCTATACGGGTAGTATTCGTGTCGGTCGATCCCGACCGCGATACACCCGAAGTATTGAAAAATTATGTTCAGTATTTCAACCCCGGTTTTATCGGTATCACCGGAACGGAGCAGAATCTCAACCAGCTTGCCAAAACAATAGGCATCAGTTATTTCCTGGATCGAGAGAACCCGGAGCAGGTCAGTTATCTGGTCTCGCATAGTTCATCGATTATTTTGATCAACCCGTCTGTCGAATATGCAGGGCTGTTTCGAGCACCACTGAGTACCCTGGCAATGGCCGAAGACCTGACTAAAATCATTGAACGAAATTAAATGATCAATCGACAGTTTCAATTATTACTGAGTCTAATCCTGTTGATGCTCGCCCTCGGGGCAGAGGCGGCTCCGCTCAATATCACCGATGCCTGGATAAAAAATCTGCCGCCAGTCGTGCCAATGCGCGCCGGATACATGCAGATTGAAAACAGCAGTGATACTCCCTATCGAATTACCGGGGTCGAAAGTGAAGTATTTACAACAATTGATATACACGAATCGATCGAAAAAAATGGCATGATGTCGATGCAGCCAATATCGTCCTTAGTTATAGAGGCAGGTACAACTGTAAAACTGGCTCCCGGCGGCATTCATTTAATGATGATGGAACCGAAACAGGTGTTAAAACCCGGCGATCGGGTTAACATCAGCCTGGAATACGACAATGGTAGCACCCAAATTCTGCAAATGACTGTTAGACAATAATATGACCGAAGAAACTCCAGAAACGAAGGAACCGTTCATCGACAGAGAGAAGTTGATGCTCTGGTTTTTCTACATTGCGCCTCACCATCTGATCTCACGCATAGTATTTACTATTACCCGGTTACGCGGCCCCTTCGTACAGCCATTAATCAAATGGTTCATTCGTAAATTCAACGTGGATATGAGTGATGCACTTTTTGAAAACACAAGCGTTTATGAGACTTTCAACGAATTTTTTGTACGCGATCTGAAAGATGATGCTCGCCCCATAGTGAGTGGCACAAATACGCTGGCTTCGCCGGCTGATGGTACTGTGTCAGAGGCCGGCACGATAGAAAACGGCCAAATTATCCAGGCCAAAAACCACCAGTATACGGTTAGACAACTGCTGGGGGGCGACGAAACCGTCTCCAAACTCTTCGACAACGGCCGCTTCGCGACAATTTATCTGGCACCGTATAATTATCATCGGCTGCATATGCCTACCGACGCGCGTTTATATAAGATGATCCACGTACCGGGGCGGCTCTACAGCGTTGCGCCCTGGACAGTCGAAGCAATACCCCATATTTTTGCTAAAAACGAACGCGTCGTATGCCTGTTTTCCACACGGGCCGGGCCGATGGCTATGGTTCTGGTCGGTGCGATTAATGTCGCCGCCATCGAAACCGTCTGGAGCGGACTGATCACTCCGCCTAAGGGTAAAAAAGTCAGTGAGTTTGATTATTCCCATACCACCAAACAAATCGAAAAAGGTGCCGAAATGGGCCGATTCAACATGGGTTCAACGGTCATCCTGCTCACCAGCGATCGCGTCAACTGGTTACAGAAGCTACGACCCGGTAATCAAGTGAAAATGGGAGAGCTGATCGGACATTTTCCGATGCCGCAAAAGAAAGCGGTTAAGAAGGCCGCGAAGAAAAGCTAGTCTGAAAAGCTCATGACCTGATCGATAGAATCGAGCTCCAGCAACACCATCAATAATCGATCAAGCCCTAGTGCTACACCAGCACAGTCCGGCAGGCCTGCCGCTAACGCCGACAGAAATCTTTCATCGAGCGGATATTCTGGCAGGCTGAATTTCTGCCGTTGTAGATTATCCTCAAGAAAACGCTGGCGTTGAACACTGGCATCGGTCAGTTCCGAAAAACCGTTCGCCAGTTCCAGTCCGTTGTAATACAGCTCAAAACGTTCCGCGAACTTCGGATTCCTTTCGCTTACCCGTGCCAAAGAAGCCTGCGACAAAGGGTAATCGGTAACGAAAACATAGCCTTCCATTAAAGGCGAAATGAGCAGTGAAATGAGAAGATCCAGGCATTCATCAAACGTCAATTGTTCGCTGTCGGTACCCGGTATTCTCTGTGAACAGATATTTCTGAGTTCGATCAGTTCAACTGAGTCGATATCAACACCTAAGTGTTGCTTGAATAAATCTGTATAACTAACACGCAAGAATTGATTCTTCTGATCACTAAGTGAATTAATCAACCGTTCCATTTCATCCATTAACTGCCGATAGTCGAAGCCAACCCTGTACCACTCCAGCAGGGTAAATTCAGAGCGGTGACGACTGCCCCGCTCGCCAGCACGAAAAGCATGACATATTTGATAAATTGATCCGCTGCCAGCCGCTAATAAACGCTTCATGGCGAATTCTGGAGAGGTCTGCAAATAGAGTCGCACATCGGCCACTATGGAGGCTATATTGGGATCAGTATTAGTACTCACCGAGAGCAAAGGCGTATCGACCTCGAGGCAATCGCTGGTCGCAAAAAAAGCCCGTATTTTTTGATAAAGACGGGCTCTGCTACGAATAGTCTGTGGCGTGGCAGTTGGTCGCCAGTCCATCTTTTTACTTACTTCTTAACACGGGACATGTACTCACCGGTACGTGTATCGACGCGAACCAGCTCACCAATTTCGAGGAACAGGGGAACCTTGACCACGGCACCGGTTTCCAGCGTAGCTGGTTTAGTGCCGCCCTGTGCAGTATCGCCCTTCAGTCCGGGATCGGTATCAGAAATTTCCAGCTCAACGAAATTGGGCGGAGTGACACCGATAGGGCTACCGTTATACAAAGTCACTTCGCTGGTATCCTGCGCCTTTAGCCACAGGTGTGCGTCTCCCACCGCCTGAGCATCGGCAGCATATTGTTCGTAAGTATCGGGGAGCATGAAGTGCCAGAATTCACCGTCATTGTATAAATACTGCATATCGATATCGACAACATCGGCGGCTTCCAGCGATTCACCTGATTTATAGGTTTTATCGAGCACCCGCCCAGTCTTCAGGTTGCGTATCTTAACCCGGTTAAATGCCTGCCCTTTGCCCGGCTTGACGAATTCGTTTTCGATAATGGCGCAGGGATCACCGTCAATCATTACCTTTAATCCACTGCGAAATTCGTTAGTACTATAACTGGCCATTGTTGGTACTCTGAGAAAAAATGCCATGATAACGGATTCCTCATCGACTCGACAAACATCAATGAGAAAATAACCGCAAAGATTATTTGAACATAGGTTATTACATAGTAAGCTATGGCTAGTTTCTAATTACTCGTGTACCCAATGGCTTCAGATGTTGATAAATTAATTCGCCTCCTCATCATTGATGAGGGCTTGCACAAGGCCGAACAAATAACCAGTTCATTGCGCGCATCAGGCATGCATGTACGGGCCGAATTTGCAGAAGACGCCGAAGACATGCGCAGCGTTATTGAAGACAAAGCACTCGACATCGTACTCTTTTCAATGGATTTACCCGATTTCGAGCTCAAACAGGCCATCCACTTGATGAATGAATGCGGTCGTCATCTCGTATTAATTGCGATGAGCCAGCAATCTGTCGCCGAGGTCATCGTAAAGTCGATCCACGAAGGCGCCCAGGACGTAGTTGCCGTTGATAACCTGGAGCATTTAATCCAGGTCATCAAACGTGAGTTCCTGAGCCTGGATCAGTGGCGTAGCGTAAGACGCCTGGATCTCCAACTGCAGGAGAGTGAAAAGCGTTGCCAGTCATTACTCGCTAACTCGAAGGATGCTGTCGCCTATGTGCATGAAGGTATGCATATATACGCCAACCAGTCTTATATGGAGTTATTCGGTAACACCGATTTCGACGAACTCGAAGGTACTCCTATCATCGACATGGTTGACGCCTCGCAGAAAAACGAAATCAAAACCTTCCTGCGCGAGTTCAGCCAGAACGAAACCAGCAAAAGCCAGCTCGAACTCAAGCTAGTACATAGTAGTGGCGAGAAGCTTGACGCCACACTGGAGTTTGCGCCTGCCAGTTACGATGGTGAGCCCTGCACTCAGATACTGATTCGATCGGCTGGTGATACAGCAGAGCTCGAAGAAAAAATTAATTATTTACATCAGCATGACCAAATAACCAATCTTTATAATCATCAGTTTTTTATGGAGCAGTTAAAGAAATCAATTGCCCTGGCGGCCAGTGGTTCTCATAAATACTCGATGATTTACATTGCAATCGATAATTTCCAGTCGATTCGTGACCGTGTCGGCATTTCGGGTTGTGATATTTTAATTGGCAATATCGCGAAATTACTGAAAGCACTGGCATCAAAAAATCAAGTCGTAGCCCGCTTCGGCGCCCACTCCTACTCGATTCTCAGTGCGTTTAATGATAAAGCCGCAATCGAAAAACAGGCACGGCAAATACCGAGCCTGGTCGAGCGACATGTTTCAAAGATCGGCGATCAATCCATCAGCGCGACCTGCACCGTATCGGTAATTTTTATAGACCAAAATTCGCCCACCGACATCAACGAAATTCTTTCCCGGGTCGAAAAAACCTGTGACGAAGCCCAAAAATCGGGTGGTAATCAGATGGTTGTTTATGTTCCCAGGGCAGGCGAAATGACTCCTGATGAAGAAGATAACCAGATCTCCGGTCTAATCAAAAACGCGTTAGCCAATAATCGAATCGAAGGTCTATATCAACCCATCGTGAGTATAAAAGGCCAGAGCGGTGAACGTTATGTCTCCAGTCTGGCAGTGATCACCAGCGAGGGGGATAAGTTATTTAGAAACGACTATGTCGCTGCGGCAACACGAACCAAAGTCTTAAAAATGCTGGATCGATGGGCGATCCTGCACGCCATTAAAAAAATCACGGAAACCAGTAAGAAATCACGCAAAACTCAATGTTTCGTGCCGTTATGCGTCGATTCCATTATCGACTCCGGCCTCACGAGCTGGATAGCCGAAAACATAGCCAAATCGAAAATTAACGCCAGTCTCCTGGTATTCATGGTTGACGAGGGCGACGCGGTTAGCCAACTCAAAGCAACCAAGGAATTTTATAAAGGCCTTAAAGAAATCAAGTGTCAGTTTGGCATCGACGACTTTGGCACCGGACTGAATCCGTTTCAGCTGGTGAAACATATCAAAGCCGATTATATTCGCATCAGTGCGGCTTACATGGAAAACCTGGCGCAGAACCCTGAAAATCAGGAAAGTATCCGGGAAATTGCTAACCAGGCCGCAGAGATGGGCATCTTATCGATTACCCCCGACGTTGAGGACGCCGCTGTTCTGAGCGTATTGTGGACGCTTAACGTCGACTTTGTCTTCGGCGACTTCCTCCAGGCTCCCGAAAAAGCATTAGAGTACGATTTTTCTTCGATGTAATCGCTTAGTCGGTTACCTCTACTGCGCTAACGCTCTGGTAACCGCGAGGCAATTTTCGCCCACGCTTCCCGCGCTCAATACGGTACTCCTCGAGATCTTTCAAGCTCATCGACTTATATTTCTTACCCGAATGCACAACCAGTTTCTGTTTCTCCGAGATAGCCACAGTGTATATCACCGACTCCTCCCCTGATATTAAACGTTTTGGCGGCACACCAAGAATTTTATTGCCCTTGCCTTTGGCCAAATGCGGTACCGATTTAAGGTCCAGTACGCCGATATAACCTTCGCTGGTAATCGATGCAATCGCATCTTCATCCAGATTCCTGATTGCGATAGCCGGTAGCAGGCTGGCACCTTTGGATATGCTAATTAACGCCTTACCATTTTTGTTTCGTGTCAACATGTCTTCGAAGCGACAGATAAAACCGTACCCATGTGAGGTTGACAATAGAAACAAATCGTCGTCCCTGCCCATTAAGCAACTGATAAATTCGGCACCCGCAGCAGGCTTAAATCGACCGGTTAATGGTTCGCCCTGACCGCGAGCCGATGGCAGGGA
>JAOUJX010000289.1 GCA_029882955.1 Gammaproteobacteria bacterium | reverse complement strand
AAACCAGACCGTGCTCGACGTTGTTAGCGAGGTTCAGCGCCTGCACGAACCGGGCTTATCCTATCGTTTCGCCTGTCGCGTTGGTGTCTGTGGCTCCTGTGCGATGATGGTAAATGGTAAACCGCGCTGGACCTGTCGAACGCATGTCAATAAAGTCATCGATGAAGATATTCTTACCATCGAACCATTACGCAATCTGCCACATATTAAAGACCTGGTTTGCGATATGGCACCGTTCATCGATACCTGGCAAAAAGCCGGCGCACCGTTTAGCGGCACACAAACCCGATCACAGCCGCCAGCGAAAATCGACCCGGCATCATCTGCACGACGCGCCGCCGACGCATCACTGCAATGCATCAACTGTGGTGTCTGCTATAGCGCCTGCGATGTTGTTAACTGGAATCGGGATTATCTCGGGCCAGCGGCCCTGAATCGGGCCTGGACTCTGGTCAACGATGTGCGACATAGCCAAAGACAGCAGACTTTCGACAAGGCCTTTGCCGAAGGTGGTTGCGGTTCCTGCCATAGTCATGGCAATTGCACGCGTCACTGCCCGATAGAGCTAAGCCCTTCGGAAAGCATCGCCGGGCTAAAACGCATGGCCTTCACCGGTCTGCCGAAGGAGGTTTGACTTTGGAACGCCGTCTTTTCATCGCACAGCGTTTGACGGCCATGATCCTGGCGCTGCTAGTAATCATCCACCTCGGTTTAATCATGTTCGCAGTGCGCGGTGGCTTAACTGCTGCTGAAATTCTGGCGCGCACTCAGGGCAGTATTTTCTGGACAATTTTCTATGGCCTGTTTGTTATTGTCGCGGCGATCCATGCACCGATCGGCCTACGTAAGGTTTTACAGGAATGGAGCGGTCTCGAAGGTTCAACCATTAATCGTGTGTGCTGGATGTTTGCTTTGCTGTTGTTAGTGCTCGGGTTTCGGGCGGTTGCGGCGGTGGTTTGACTATGCACCCGCTCAGAAATCATAAAAGTTATATCGCTGCAATCGGTCATCGGCTATCGGGTCTCGCGCTGGCAATTTTTCTACCATTTCATTTCCTGCTACTGGGTACGGCACTCGAAGGTGCAGAAAACCTGGATGCTGCGCTTGCCTATACCGATTCGCCTTTGGTTAAAATTGCCGAATGGGGGTTGGTCATGTTGCTCGCGCTGCACCTGCTGTTTGGCCTAAGGGTGCTTTTGCTCGAATTCACGCGTTGGCCTAATCACGCCGAAACCATTGGTCACTGGGTCTTGCCTGGCGCCATCGCTAGCGCTTTTGTCGGTGTTATTTTTCTGCTCCAGGTGCTTTGACAATGAACATAGAAATCCTGAAAACCGACATATTGATCCTGGGTTCCGGCGGTGCCGGTCTATTCGCCGCGTTGCACGCCAAACAGGCCAATCCCGATCTCGACATTACGATTGCGGTGAAAGGTCTGTTAGGAAAATCGGGTTGTACACGAATGGTTCAGGGTGGCTATAACGTCGCGCTGAATCCGGGGGATTCGGTCGAGCGCCATTTTATGGATACCATCGTCGGCGGAAAATGGTTACCGCGTCAGGACCTGGCCTGGAAGCTTTGCGAGACTGCTATCGAGCGTATTTACGAACTCGAAAACGAACTCGGCTGCTTTTTCGATCGCAACCCTGACGGCACTTTGCACCAGAAAGCTTTCGCCGGACAAAGCTTCGATCGCACTGCCCACAAAGCAGACTTAACCGGTATCGAAATTATTAACCGGCTGATGGAAAAAGTCTGGAGCCTGAACGTCAACAAACTGGAAGAACACCGGGCGATCGAGTTGATTCCGGCTGCCGATGGTTCGGGCATTTCAGGCGTACTGCTCATCGATATCCGAAGCGGTAGCTATCGTTTTGTGCAGGCCAAAACCGTATTACTCGGCACGGGTGCCGGCCCTACCATGTATCGCTATCACACGCCGTCGGGGGATAAAACCTGCGATGGACTGGCGATGGCGTTGCGTTACGGCCTGCCGTTACGCGACATGGAAATGGTGCAGTTCCACCCCACCGGTATTCTCGCCGGGAACAGCACGCGTATGACCGGCACTATCCTCGAAGAAGGTTTACGCGGTGCTGGAGGCTACCTGCTAAACGGTGAAGGCGAGCGCTTTATGAGTAATTACCATGAGGCCGCAGAACGCGCGACCCGGGACATCGTCTCAAGAAGTATGTACAACGAAATTCGCGAGGGTCGCGTAACCCCGCAGGGCGGTTTATATATAGAGATGGCGCATCTTGGCCCTGACGAGGTACGGAAGAAATTTCCCGGCATGGTGAAGCGCTGCGACGACTGTGGATTCGATCTCGCTGGTGGCCGCGTCGAAGTGGTTCCTACCGCGCACTATATGATGGGCGGCATCGAAATGGAAATCGATTGCTCGACCTGTTCCCCCGGCCTGTATGTCGCTGGCGAAGACGCGGGTGGTGTGCACGGCGCCAATCGGCTCGGCGGTAACGGTGTCGCCAATTCAACTGTCTACGGCGGTATTGCCGGGGAGGAAATGGCCAAAGCGATTGCGGGTGGTGCAGATTTTCGCGATCCGGATCAATCGGTTATCGATGCAGGAATCGGCCGGGCCGAATATCCTTTTAGCAGACCAGCGGGGGATATTATGGGTTTACGCGAGCACCTGTGGAACGATATGTGGGACTACGTGGGTATTGTTCGGGACGCCGGTAATATAAAAACCGGTCAACAAAAACTAAAACAACACTGCGATAGCCTGATGGGTCTGGGCCTGGTCGATAACGACCGGTGTTTTAATTTAACCTGGCACGACTGGATTAATCTGGATAATCTGTTGAGCATTAGCGATGTTATCGCGACGGCATCGCTGGCTCGTGAAGACTCGCGTGGAGCACATTTTCGCGAGGACTTCCCGGAAACCGGTGACCTTAATAAAACGACTTATACACAAATTAGTCTGCACGGAGACAAGCTTCAGCAAAAAATGGTCGCCGTTGATTTTTCCATTGTTAAACCCGGTGAATCGCTGATAGACGACAAAGCCGGGGCACCAGCCACTACGGCATGAGCCTATTATGATTACCAACAAACTGATTGAAGACGCCAGCTACGAAATTATGCGGCGCGCCGCAATAGACATCCCCGAAGATTACCTGAACGGTATCAAGTCAGTTGCGAAGAATGAAAAAGAACAGCTCTCGAGCTTCGTCATCGAATCGATGATCGAAAACTACGAAGCCGCGACCGAGGATAGACGCCCGATGTGTGCCGATACCGGCCTGCCCCGATACTACGTCAAGGTCGGTGACAAAGCGGTTTTCGATGGCGGCTTTACCGGCATCGAAAGAGCGCTGCGTTCGGCCACCGCGCGCGCCACCCACGATGTGCCGTTGAGACCGAACCGCGTTCACCCGCTGTGGCGTACCGAACATAACAATAATGTCGGCATAAATTCTCCTGAGGTCGAATGGAGTTTCGAGCCCGAAGCCGACTGGATCGACATTACCACGGTACACAAAGGCGGTCTGTTCGGCACGGATTATCGTATGCTGTTTCCGGGTGACGGCATCGATGGCATTAAACGCTTTTTGCTCGACACACTCATTTCATTTGGCAAGCGGGGTCTCTGTTGTCAGCCTGCGATAGTCGGCATCGGTCTCGGTGGTTCCAAAGATACCTGTATGCAACTGGGCAAGCAGGCAGCCTGCCTGCGTGTAGTAGGCGACCGTAATCCCGATCCAGAAATAGCGAAACTCGAACTCGAATTAATGGAACTGGGTAATAGCATCGGTATGGGTCCAATGGGTTTCGTCGGTTCGTCAATGGCTGTCGACCTGCACATCGAAGTGGGTTATACGCATACCGGTGGTATGCCGATTAGCGTGCATACATTTTGCCTGTCATCACGGCGAGCGACGGCCAGAATTCACGCCAATGGCGAAATCGAATATCGTACCGATCCAAAATGGTTTACACCGTATCATCGCCGCGACACCATCGGCTGGGAGGAATAGACATCTCATGTTAAACAAAGTATCGCTCGATCTCCCCGCCAGCCCCGAGGCAATTGCAGAATTACAGCTCGGCTCGATTGTTTATCTCAATGGCATCGTCTATACCGCCCGCGAAGGCGTTTACGACCGTATTTTAAATGGCGGCGACAAGCTTCCCGAAGGTCTCAGGTCATCCAGCAACGTGAATTTCCACTGTTCACCGGCAGCAGCGCCGCAGGCCGATGGTAGTTTTCATATCGGTGGCGTCACCGCAACCGCGAGCTTTCGGTTTTCCAAATATCTGGCCGACTGGCTGGATATGACCCAAACCAAAATACTGATCGGTAAAGGCGGGCTCACCGAAAAGGATTACAAAGAAATACTGGCACCACGCGGCGCAGTTTATCTGACCACCGTCGGCTACGGCACCGGTGCACTGTTGGGACGTGGCGTAGCGGGTGTCGAAGCGGTGCACTGGCTCGATGAGCTGGGTATTGCGCAAGCGATGTGGATGTTCCGGGTGAAGGACTTCGGCCCCTTCCTGGTTGATAGCGATCTCGAAGGCAATTCGCTGTTTGCACAACAGGGTCAGTTGGTGAACGAAAATATTGAATCGCTTTACGAGGGGCTCAAGGAACCCGCACTGCATCGTTATGGTGAGACACGCGATCGTAAAGACGAGTTAATGTGAATGAGCTTACAATTAATAACCTCTGAAATTGTCGATGGTGAGAATAACGCCATCATTCTTGATAGCGTCTGTTCAGTAAAAAGCAATACTTTACTGACCACACTGGATGAGCTTAAAAGCAACTATGGTGACAGGCTTCATTTACTTCCACTGTCGGCCTGTTCCGCGGGCGGCGGGGTATTCCAGGTAAAAAAGCCAGCCAACGGCATTGTTGTCGGCCTGCAGTTCACAGCAAGCCCAGGCCCGAAAACCACCATGGGTCATAGCATCGACATAACAAAAGTCGCCCTCGATGAAATTATTATCGATCAGCAGGAAAAACAAATTTATGCCGGCAGCGCGATTACTCTGGAACAACTCAACCTCGCCCTTAGCGAACAATTAGGTGTACAGTTTAAGGTGCTGGGAGCTGACTTAACCAGTTACACCTATGCCCAGGTGGGCGCCACGTTCATGACCGGTGGCATGGGGCCGCAGCGGCGTTATTTCAGCGATAGTGTGCGGGAAATCGCTTTATACGATGGAGATCAAATTAAGTCCATTAAGGGTACCGATCTGGATGCTTACGCAGGCACCTTCGGCTGGAGCGGTCTGGTTAGCGCGGTATGCTGCGATTACTACCAGTTGCCTGAAAACGAAATTGCTTTTGCAATTCCTGTTAACAATAGGCCCGCCGATCTGGCCCGCCTACTGGCGCATTTTTCTCCCTTCACTTATTTTAGTCCTGAAAAAGGCACGCCACTGACAAAAGATGTCATTCTCGGCCTCGAACATATCACCGTGGATTCGATGCAGCCTTTTTTGCGCTCG
>JAOUJX010000020.1 GCA_029882955.1 Gammaproteobacteria bacterium | reverse complement strand
GAGTTTATCCATCAGCAAACCACCAGTGGTTTACTACTGATGGGTACGGCTGTAATTGCCCTGATACTTGCCAATGGACCGATCGCTGCCGACTATGCTCATTTTCTGCATACCCCCATCAGTCTCGGAGCAGGTAGCTGGACCCTGAAACTAAGCCTGCAACACTTGATCAACGATGGCCTGATGGCCCTGTTTTTCTTTGTTGTAGGCCTGGAGTTGAAGCGGGAAATACTGGTCGGTGAGTTGGCGAACCTGCGCAATGCCACGCTGCCGATAGGTGCAGCCATCGGCGGAATGGTGGTCCCGGCGTTGATTTACTTTGCCATCAATCCTGACGGTGATGCCACCCTCGGCTGGGGTATCCCGATGGCCACAGATATCGCTTTCGCCATCGGTGCGCTGGCATTGCTGGCGAGCCGCGTGCCAAAGGCCCTGATCACTTTTCTGGTGGCACTGGCAATCGTCGATGATCTGGGTGCGGTATTAGTCATTGCCGTGTTTTATACCGACACCATCGTGTTTGGCCCGCTGCTGGCAGCGGCTGGACTATTCGTTTTGCTGCTGACATTAAATCTAAGTGGCATCCGCAAAAGCACACCTTATCTATTAGTTGGGGGCCTGTTATGGTACTTCCTGTTGCAATCCGGAGTGCATGCAACCCTGGCCGGCATTCTGACTGCATTAACCATTCCGGCGGTTCCAAAGTACAACCCTGAACGCTTCAGTGAGCATGTTAGAGAATTGATGCAACGGTTTGATGCCAGCCATGAACCCGGCAAAAGCATCATGACCAACGATAAATTGCGCGCCGTCGTACAGACGCTGGAAAATGGCGTGCACAGTGTCGAAGCCCCGCTGCAACGCCTGGAACATGCGTGGCACATACCGGTGGCTTACCTGGTGATTCCAGTTTTCGCTCTGGCCAACGCCGGTATTCCACTGACACTAGATTCAATGGGCGAGACTTTAGCCCATCCCGTTACGCTCGGTGTATTACTGGGTCTGGTGCTGGGTAAGTTTATCGGCATCACCGGGGTTAGCTGGCTATTACTCAAACTGGGGGTAGCGGTACTGCCTAAAGATACCCGCTTCACCCAGATTGCAGGCGTCTCGCTGCTGGCCGGTATCGGCTTCACGATGTCTATCTTTGTCGCAGAACTCGGATTTTCTGACCAGGCGGAATACCTGTTAATGGCCAAGACGGGAATTCTGGCCGCTTCCGTGCTGACCGGTGTAGCAGGTTTTATCTGGCTTTATGTCGTAAGCGAACCAACAGTGGCGAAAGAATAAATCCAGACAGCTTACAAAGATCAATATTTTACGGTGATTTTGGTAGTTTTATTTGAGTTTTCCTTAATTCGTAAATCGGCTATAAATAGCGCTTCTGGTCCAGAACAATGTGACCAAAAAACTACTTATGAGGCCGGGGCTAATGCTGATTACTGTATTTAATTCTCTTAATGCCAGGACTGTTCTTTTTTAACCCGGATTTTCTGACCGTCAAGCTCACTACCATTAAGTGAGATCATGGTCAGCTCTTTTTGTAACCGACCGGTTGGGATCATTTTAATCATAGGAAACTAATTTGACTGCCATGACTGCTGGTTCTGATTCTGGTCGCACTAGCAATACTAAAAGTCGTTAACAGGAAACTACGACAATCGCCGCTCTGTTCAAATATTCTTCATAATAAAAAAAACATATACCCATATAAACAATACAGGAGGTTCATATGAGTGAAGAAGCTGTTACCACCGATTATGAAATCGGACAGGACAATATCACGCCATTCGGGCTGGATATCCATAACCCGGTATTTTTAATATCCGGACTTTCAATCATCGCTTTTGTTCTCATTTCTTTAATGTTTCAACAGGGGGCTGCAGAATTCTTCTCGTGGTTACGCCCTGCCATTACCAGCACATTTGACTGGTTTTTTCTTTCAGCTGGCAATATTTTTGTGGTATTTGCACTGGCTGTCTGTGTTTCTCCACTTGGCCGGGTACGCCTCGGTGGTCAGGATGCAACACCCGATTACAGCTATGTTGGCTGGTTTTCAATGCTCTTCGCCGCAGGCATGGGCATAGGCCTGATGTTTTTCGGCGTCTCTGAACCCATGTCACATTTTGGTTCTTCGATGGGCGGTATCTCGGTTGGCGAAAACGGTATTCGTACCGACTGGGCACCGCTAGGAGCAGCTGCGGGCGATATCGAAGCAGCCAGAGATTTAGCCATGGCAGCCACTATTTATCACTGGGGCCTGCACCCATGGGCAATGTACGCGGTGGTGGCACTGGCGCTGGCTTTCTTTTCTTTCAACCACAATTTGCCTCTCACTCTTCGTTCGGCTTTTTACCCGCTACTTGGTGAAAGAGTCTGGGGTTGGGCGGGACATATTATCGATACGATAGCAGTGTTCGCCACTTTGTTTGGTCTCGCTACTTCGCTGGGGTTTGGTACCCAACAGGCACTCGCCGGCTTTAGTTTTCTTTACGACTGGGGTACCGGAAATGTCGCCATCGTACTTCTGATCCTGTTTATTACCGCAATTGCAATTGGCTCGGTGGTACGAGGTCTCGATGGCGGGGTTAAACTGCTCTCCGAGTTGAATATGGCGCTGGCCCTATTATTACTGGCCTTCATTTTTCTGGTCGGACCAACCGGTGACATTCTATCGACCCTGTTTTCGGGGGCCGGTGCGTATATCGTCGAATTTATTCCACTATCAATGCCTTTTGGTCGTGAAGATGCCAACTTTTCGCAGGGCTGGACTTCATTCTATTGGGCCTGGTGGATTTCGTGGTCGCCCTTTGTTGGTATGTTTATCGCCCGTGTATCACGGGGTCGCAGTGTGCGGGAATTTCTGATCTGCGTCATTCTAGTTCCAACAATATTATGTATTCTCTGGATGGCGACTTTCGGTGGAACCGCGCTGACCCAGGTCATCGCTGATGCGGCTGCACCCGTGGGTTCGGTTGCCCAGGAAATTAAACTGTTCCATATGCTCGACGGCTTTCCGCTGACTGGACTTCTGTCGCTCATCGGCATCATTCTGGTACTGGTATTCTTCGTCACTTCGTCCGATTCCGGATCGCTGGTCATCGATACCATCACCGCAGGCGGCAAAACCGACGCTCCAGTGTCACAGCGTGTTTTCTGGTGTTCGTTCGAAGGCCTGGTCGCCGCTGTATTATTGCTGGTCGGCGGTGCCGAAGCACTTGGCGCACTACAGGCAATGGCGGTTTCTACCGGACTACCTTTCACCGTCGTTCTGTTGGCGATGTGTGTGAGCCTGTGGATTGGGCTCAGTAAAGCCAGTAAGGAAATTTAATAATAGTCTCCATAACACAAGAGCCCCGCTGATTTTAGCGAGGCTCTTTTTACGCAATACATTCCACCAATACCTGACTAAAAACTTTTGAGGTTTAAATCTGCTTCTCTTGCGCTATGCTGAAAATTCGCAGGTAACTGGCAGCATGCATGAAAATCGGACCCAGAGAAATCACCACCGCTTACCGCCCTATTCCGCTCGAAGTTCCCGAGGGCATGAAACCCAATGAATTCTTCAACAGCACCGAGAACCTGAATGATCTGGTACATAATAATGGCCTGCTGCAAAATCCGGAAAACCTGTTGTTATATCGAAAAGCGCTGGGCCATTCCAACCTGTTCGACGCTTCTATCATCTATAACACCTCGCAGTTAATTCTCGATCCTCTGGGTCGCCCGGTACGACGCACCCAGTTACCCGAACAGGTGCGAAACGTCTGGAATCGCATGGACCAGATCATCATCGACTATATGCAGGAATGCTTCCCTGAGCCCGATTCACATTTAATCCTCTGTGGTGAAGCCAGCCTCGATGCTACCTGGCCTTTAACTTCTCCAGGCGTACCCAGCATCCGTATGCTGCACAACCACTTTATTGTTTTCGACAAACAGCAATTGCGAGACGCCGAGCTGACCGACGCCGACAATCCGAATTTAACCGATGGTGGTCAACACAGTTTATTCCAGAGTTACATGCACGAGGTTTATCAGGAATTTTTTGACACCCTGGAACTAAAAATATTGAAACCGGTATCGGGCGATGTTTCCCAGTTCAAACTAACGGGCTACCCTCAGGGCTTGCCCTGCTGGGAAGTCAGCGGCGGCATTGATTCGATCCAGCAGGTGCAGTTCTGGCACGAGTACGACATTATCCTGAAAGGTTTTATCGACTTCTATCGCACCTTCTTTTGCCAGGTCTCGACACGCAATGCGCCACTGGCAAAAGACCTCTATTTTCCCCGGCAGGTGACCGACCACCTGTTGTTTAATAACAAATTTCTCAGCACGGCGAAAATTGTGCGCGATCAGTGTATCGAGGATGCAAGATACGCCAATGCCATCCGCTGGCAACCGGCGTTTAAACAGTTAATTTATCGCAATGACGATAACAAATGGATTGTGACGATCAGCCAGAATTCCATCGGCAACGCTATTACTGAATTACTCGGCGTGGTGGTAAAACGCGAGGCCGACGCCGTTCGCTATGCGCAGAGCGAGCCTCAACTCATCCAGCATCTACTGACGGTCAGACAGCGCCTGGTCGAAGCCGATCTTGGCGAAGGCATTGCTACGGATTACTGGGGTGAGCGTTAAACCACCTTACAGTGCAAATCACCAACACCATCGATATGGCCTTCCAGTACATCGCCACGTTCGACAGGCCCAACACCGGAAGGCGTGCCGGAAAGAATAATGTCGCCGGGTGCGAGCTCAAATAGACCCGACAGGTAGGAAATCATTTCCGCCACCTTCCAGATCATATGATTAAGATCGCCCTGCTGGCGCTTCTCGCCATTCACTTTAAGCCAGATTTCACCATCGGTGGGGTGGCCTATTTCGCTCGCCGGAACCAGCTCTGAAGCCGGTGCCGATTTTTCAAATGCCTTGCCAATTTCCCAGGGTCGGCCGGCCTTTTTACATTCTCCCTGTAAATCACGACGCGTCATATCCAGCGCCACACCGTAGCCCCAGACGCAATCGAGGGCTGATTCAAGCGAAATGTCGGTACCACCCGCCTGTAGTGCGACCACCATTTCAATCTCATGGTGCACGTCGTTAGACTTGACCGGGTACGGAAAATCGGCACCCCCGGTAAGCAGGTTGTCGGGATTTTTCTGGAAAAAGAAAGGCACCTCGCGATCAGGGTCGCCACCCATTTCTATGGTATGCGCAGCGTAGTTACGACCAACACAATAAACCCGGCGCACCGGAAATTGTTGATCCGAACCCCGAATCGGCAGGCTCGCCTGTACTGGCTGTTTGATCACGTAATCAGTCATTAGTTGTCTCCTTGGTTTTCATGGATATCGGGTTAGTGTTGTTTTCCGGCTTTAGCGCCGCGCGGCATAATACGCCACCTTTCGCTCAAGGTGGGCGAGAAATTCGGCAATGGTAAAGGAAATACTGAACAAAACGATCAACACCGCCCAGAAGTGCTTCATCAGGAAGTTCGCCGAATAGAGCTCGAACAACGCACCAAATCCGACGATCGAGATCAGCAGTTGACCGATGATTACGCCTTTCACAGCACGGATGAAACCGATACGCACACCGCCCAGGATCTCGGGTAACGCGGCCCAAAAGTAAATCTTGAAGAAAGCATCTTTCGGTGACGCACCAAAAGAGTTCGCCATTTCAATTAATGAGCGATTGATCTGCATGACCCCGGCCCGCGAATTCAACACGATAATCCAGATGGCAAACAACGCCGTCGTTATGATTATCGATTTCATACCAAAGCCGAATAGCACCATCAGCACTGGCACCAGGGCGGTAAGCGGTGCACTGAGGAACATATTCACCCATGGCAGCAACAGTTCATCGATGAGGCGACTCTTCCCCATCAGGATACCAACCGGAATACCGATTACTATGGCAAAGAATGTACCGACAAAAAAAGCGTACCCGGTTTCGGCGAGTGCTTTTAGAAACACCTTCGTAGTACCGATCTCCATCAAGGTCGAAAAAATCGCAGACAGTGGCGGCAGGAAGAAAGTCAATTCAAACTGGCCGACGAGTTCCCACAGGATCCCCCATAGGATTAACGACGACATCGCGGGTAGCTGGTAACCAAAAATTTTCATCGAATTGCCTTATTCCACGTAGGTGCGAAGTGACGCCCAGATGCGATCGACGATGTCGAGATACTCCGAATCACGCCGGATGCTAGTAGCATCCTTGTGCCTGAAACCCTCTGGCCTGATGATTTCAGAGACCCGGCTCGGTCGAGGCAGTAAAATAGCGACCTGATCCGAAACGTAGACAGCCTCCTCGATCGAATGGGTAACAAATATGAATGTCTTGTTCTCATTCTTGACCAGATTAAGCAGGTCTTCCTGAAATTTCCGACGGGTCTGCTCGTCAACGGCCGAGAATGGCTCATCCATCAGCAGAACCTGCGCATCGACGCTCAAAGCCCGGGCAAGACCAACACGCTGGCGCATACCGCCCGACAACTCATGGGGATAACTGTTCTCAAACCCCTTCAAACCAACATCACCAATATATTTTTCGGCGATCGCTTCGCGTTCTGACTGATTAACACCACGCAGTTCGAGCCCGAAGGCAACATTGCGCATCACAGTCGCCCACGGCAGCAGCGCAAAATCTTGAAAAACAAAGGCGCGATCAGGGCCGGGGCCGGTAACGGGCTGAGAATTCACCGTGATCTCACCGCTGTCAGCGGGCAATAGCCCGGCTATGATCTTCAACAGGGTTGTCTTACCGCATCCGGATGGGCCAAGTAACGATGTCAGTTGCCCCCGCGGAAAATCGAGCGACAGGTCCCTCAAGGCCTCGACATCGCCGTAGTTCTTGTAGACATTACTGACAGTCACCGCATTATCGATGTCATTTGTATTATTGCTCATTACTTACTGGTACCTGTAGTTATTACTCAGAGGCATAACCTTGCCTTGTGCCTTTGAAGAGAAAATTTTCAATTCGTTCTAAAACGTTGAGGAAAATCACGGCCAAAAGAATAATCGACATAATCGCGGCATACATGCTGGGATAGTCGGCAATCGAACGGCTGTAGCTAATAATGTCGCCGACACCCGTGGGAGTAATTTTTAGCTCGGCCAGTATGGCGCCGATAAATCCCGCCGATACGCCCAGGCGCAACCCGGCAAAAATAATGGGGGATGCGGCGGGAAGTATAATTTTAAGAATAATGTCTCGTTTTGTCCCCAGGAATGCCTGGCCCATTTCAATTATTGATGCGGGCGTATTACGAACAGCACCGCTAGTGTTGAGAACAATAACCGGCATTGCCATGATACAAACCACGAATACCTTCGATGTCAGACCGATACCATAGATCATGACCAGAAGCGGGATGAGCGCTGCCAGGGGCGCTGTCTGCATCACCACAAAAACGGGGGAGAGCAACCAGTCGAATTTCTTACTGAGGCCAATCGTCAAACCGATTCCAATACCCAGAAAGGCAGAAATCAGAACACCAACGACAAGGGGCTTGAGGGTTTCGCCATAAGCCACAAACATCGTGCCGTCTAACAGCAGTACCCAGAAAGCGGTGATCGTTTCGACAAATGTCGGGAAGGAATAACTCACTGGAATTCTTCCAGCAATTTCCCATGAACCCAGCACGATAAAAGCCGAAAGGAATGTTAACAGGTAGGAACGATAGCGTATCACGAGCAGTTTACCGGGAACGGAATAGTAAAAATAAAAGAGCTGTCGGCGGCGGAGAAAGTCACTCCAGTGCCGACAGCTCGGCGAGAGCTTACTGCATTGCCCGCTTCAGCGGTTCCATATACCAGAAATCTTCTATTTTCAAACTTGCCGGATCACCAGTAAGCTGACCAGCCTTCGAATACCACTCCAGATCTGCCACGGCTGCTTTTTTACCACCACCATTCGGATCGTACAGGCCACCTGCGACGGCATCGGCGTAAAAGCCATCCAGTTCATCGAGAATTTCCTTCGGCAGTTGTCCGATTGGACCATCGGGATTGGTTTCACGTCGAATGACTGTAGGATCTTTGTGCATATCCTGGTAAACGCTGACCAGGGCTTTGACAAAGATATCCACATCTTTGGCGTTATCTTTGATCCAGTTGACATTGGCAAACAGGGCCTCATCGCTGGCATCGACTTCAAACATAGGGAGCACGTTGAATTCATCGCCTTTCTGTTTGACGAGCTTGTTCTTGTTTGAGAGGTCGACGATAGTCGCGTCCGTCTGGCCGGCAATCAAGGCTACAATCCGGTTAGATGAGCCGGGTACATACGAACGCTTGCCGAACTTGATACCGACGCGGTCTTCGATAACATTGGCGATCGAGTCAGTGCCGCCGCCACGCGAATGCAGTAAAATCGGTTCACCGTCAAGATCCTTCAGGCTCGAGTATTTCTTCGACGACACCGGGAAAAACTTTAACTTGGACAGTTGAAAGATAATTCGAACAGGAGCCTTGGATCTTTGCATAGCCGAATACGGCGTACCGAATCCGATATCCATCTGACCGCTCAAAATCGCCTGAATAGCCAGTTCTTCATCAGAAAATGCCGTCCATTCGTAGTCAAGCCCCATGGCCTTGGCTCGATCTAACGCAACGAAGAAAGCCGCGAGTTCGTCCGAAGGCGTTTCTGCAAGCGCAATACGAATTTTGGCTGCCTGTGCTGTACCCGAATATGCAAACGACACCAATAGTAGTGACGCCAGCAGGGTACGGAAGTTTTTGTAAAATAGATTCATAGTCTCAATTCCTCCTGTGGATTTGTGTTGCTGGGAAGGCTTATTCTTACCTCACCTCAACGACAGGATTTAACCAAATATTTATTGGTTAAGCAAATAAATATAATTGATTATTAAATGGTTCAATTTTGGCTAGACTATTGACAGGGATTTAATAGCCGTGAAAGACTTCGAAATTTTTTGATAATGAGAGATAGCCCAATGACCGCCAACGATGGCGCATTAACCCAGTTGAGAGCCTGGCTTGCTCAGCGAAACCTTCCCTCCGATGGTCGATTACCAGCGGAACGCGAGCTTTGTGAACTGCTCGGAGTCTCCAGAGGAGAACTACGAAAAGCGCTGGCGACTCTCGAAGATAATGGAGAGCTTTGGCGGCATGTCGGTAAAGGCACATTTATCGGGTCGCGGCCGGTGGAAGAGTTCTCCTCGGTAGCATCGATTGCAGAGGGCTCGAACCCAGTAGAGGTAATGCAGGCCCGCCTGTTAATTGAACCCATGCTGGCGCGTGAAGCCGCGATAAATGCAACAAACTCTCATCTGGATGAAATGCGCCGTTGTGTTCGAATTCAGCGCGAAGCAACCACCTGGAGACAGTATGAAAATGCGGATAACCGGCTCCACCGTACCGTAGCAGAAGCCTCTGGCAATACGGTTTTGACGGCTTTATTCGACCAGCTGAACGCAGTGCGCCGCGCAGTTGTGTGGGGACGTTTGCGCGACACTTCGAACCACCCGCCTGAGAATCATCATAGTTTTGCACAGCACGATGACATCGTCATCGCCATCAGTGAAAGAGACCGGGAGGCGGCCTATCAGGCAATGTACGACCATCTTTCGATGGTACGTAAAAACCTGCTCTAGGACGCTATATAGGCGCGCATCGCTTCGGCCTCTAACTGAACTTCGGCGATACGACACTTGACCAGGTCGCCAATACTGATAAAACCAACCAGCTCCTCTCCTTCAAAAACCGGTAAATGACGAAATCGTCGATCAGTCATCATAGCCATGGCCTGCAATACGGTATCGGATGGCGAGCAACGGGTCGGATCAGCGGTCATCAGCTCGGATACTCGAACATCGTGCAAATCAGCGCCGTGAGGCCCCATACCACCGACGATATCTCGCTCGGAAAGAATTCCAACAATGTTACCGTTTGAGTCCTCGACCAGTAATGCGCCGACCTTGTTGTCGGTTAGCATGGTCGAGGCCTGCGCGATACTATCGTCCGACCCGACCTTGAATATCGTTTTAGTACCCTTAATACGCAATAACTCACCTAAAACCATTTCATCCTCCATTCCCGCAAAGCGGATTATCAATAAACACCCCTAAACCGTGTGTCGAATTTCCTGACCAGGTCTATGGTATCTCTAGCGGCGGAAAATATCCAAATATGATTTATCAGTCCAATATCCGGTTTAGGAAGAATCAGTAATCGTCAAAAATATTTAACACGGAACCTATACTGATCATGTTAATCTGATTTACAGAGGTTTAATCTTGCGCATTGTCATTCACTATCTGCTAGCTACTATTATCCTGATCCTTTATGGAACCAGGGTATGCCCCTTTCTTGAATCCCTGACGGTATGGCAATTGGGCACACCTATGGCTATCACGTTATTTTTTCAATGGCTATTGCATCAGTCCACTATCGGTACTTTAGTCGAAAAATCCCGGCTAGAGGGAAGGGTGAAGCGAGTCCTGATTACAGAATTATCTCTTTTCATCAGTTCAGGAGTCGCCCTGGCGATATTCAATAGCACTTACTATGACTTCCCGGTGGTTAGCGGTCTTAAGGTGATAGTCGGCTTCGCTGCTCTTGGATTCTTCATCTCTATCGACCTGGCACTTGAGTGCGAACGAAAAATTGCCGCCTTCTGCGAGGAAACCGGCACCAGACTGAAAGCATCACAAGGCTACTTTCCTGTCTCCAGAAAACTGGCCACTTTTTCAGCGATTACTACCGTCATTGTTACCTTCGTCCTGTTTCTGGTCTTTATCAAGGATATTGACTGGTTGATAGAAATACGCGGGGATATCCCGTTAATGGAAGCTAAACAATCGATCCTAAAAGAGTTTCTCTTTATTTCTGCCGTGATTGTCTTTTATGTTCTGAATACGATCCGCTCTTACACGCAAAACCTGAAACTATTTTTTGACTCTGAAAACCGGGTACTGGAAGACGTTAATAGAGGACATCTGGATGGCCATGTTGCGATCAGCAGCAATGATGAATTCGGTATCATGGCGCGTCACACCAACGACATGGTCGAAGGCATTCGTCAGCGTAGCGAAGAAATCCAGCGAACCCAGGACGTCGCTATATTAAGCCTGGCCACTCTGGCCGAAACCCGTGATAACGAAACCGGAGCGCACATTCTGCGTACCCAGCGTTATGTCAGGGCGCTGGCCGTCGAGCTTTCGTCACATGAACGCTTTGCTCACGAACTCAGTGAAGACGCCATCGAACTGCTTTTCAAATCGGCACCCCTGCACGATATCGGCAAGGTAGGCATACCGGACGCGATTCTGTTGAAACCGGGCAAACTGACAGACGACGAATTCGAAATTATGAAAACCCATGCGGCGCTGGGCAGCGAGGCACTTAAGCGGGCAGAGCAGGGGCTTGGCGAAACGTCGTTTCTTCGCTACGCTCGCCAGATAGCCGAGACTCACCATGAGAAATGGGATGGCAGTGGTTACCCGAAAAGTCTGAGCGGGGATGAAATACCCGTTTCAGGCAGGCTCATGGCATTAGCCGATGTATACGACGCATTAATTTCAAAGCGGGTTTATAAACCGGCCTTTTCACATGACAAAGCCAAAGAGATTATATTACAGGGTGCCGGTAAACACTTCGATCCCGATGTAGTTAAAGCTTTCCAGAATATTGAACAGGAGTTCGTCGAAATCGCTAAGGGATTCAGCGACGAAGTTTCTGTCGAGGACACAAAAAACCCCGCTGCGAGCTCACCTCAACAGCAGGGTTTTGATTCGCTACTAGCAGAACCTGTTTAATACTGACTAGAGTGCAGCATCCAGTTCAGGCACCGCTTCGAACAGGTCGGCAACCAGGCCATAATCGGCAACCTGGAATATAGGCGCTTCACTATCGTTATTGATCGCGACAATTACCTTAGACTCCTTCATCCCGGCCAGATGCTGGATCGCTCCAGAAATACCAACGGCGATGTACAGATCGGGCGCAATCACTTTACCCGTCTGGCCAACCTGAAAATCGTTAGGTACGAAGCCCGAATCGACCGCCGCGCGGGACGCGCCAACTGCCGCACCAAGCTTGTCGGCTACAGAATGCAGCATCGCGAAGTTATCACCATTTTGCATACCACGACCGCCGGAAACGACAATTTTGGCAGAGGTTAAATCAACCTGATCGGTATTTGAAACCGCCTGCGAAACCCAGCTCGAAAGACCTGTATCGGCACCACCACTTATTGTTTCGACACTGGCTGAGCCACCTTCGGCGGCAGCGGCTTCAAATTTGATGGTACGTACGGTAATCATCTTGATGGAATCGGATGACTGAACTGTTGCCAATGCATTACCCGCGTAAATCGGGCGCACAAAAGTATCGGGGGACTTCACTTCGACAATTTCGGAAATTTGCGCTTTGTCCAGCAATGCGGCTGCACGCGGCATGACGTTCTTGCCGAAGGTGGTCGCCGAAACCAGCACGTGACTGTAAGCACCGGCAACTTCGACAATGAGTCCTGCCAGGTTTTCTGCCAGGTGATGACCGAATTTCGCATCATCGGCTACTTTAACCGTTGAAACGCCCGCAATATTCGCAGCTGCTTCAGCAACAGCACCGCAGTTTTCACCGGCGACCAGTAAATCGATATCGCCACCGATCTGTTGCGCCGCAGTTACTGCATTTAATGTAGCCAGGGCGACTTCGTTGTTGTCGTGTTCGACTATGACTAAATTACTCATGACTAAATCACCTTCGCTTCGTTACGTAGTTTTTCGACCAGCTCGCTGACACTTTCGACGATAACGCCGGCAGCGCGGCCTTCAGGCTCTTCAACCTGAAGCGTGGTCATGCGGTTAGCTGTATCCAGGCCCAGGCTATCTAGTTCGATTTTATCCATCGGCTTGCGCTTGGCTTTCATCACGTCAGGTAGCTTGACATAACGGGGCTCGTTCAGTCGCAGGTCGACGCTGATAACGGCTGGCATCTTCACAGTGATAGTTTCGAGACCGGCATCCACTTCACGCGTGGTCGTCGCGGTATCGCCATCAATCTTTAGCTCAGAGATGAAAGTGCTTTGAGACCAGCCGAGTAAAGCGGAAAGCATTTGTGCGGTTTGATTCGAATCGTCGTCAATCGCCTGTTTCCCGGCCAGAACCAGTCCCGGCGCTTCCTGTTCAACAATCGACTTTAACACTTTGGCAATCGCCAGGGGCTCAAGCGCTTCTTCAGTGACAACATTAATCGCACGATCGGCACCCATCGCCAGGCCATGACGTAAAGTCTCTTCAGTCTTCCCGGCACCAATCGAAACCACAACAATTTCTTCGGCTGTACCCGCTTCACGCAGGCGCAGAGCTTCTTCAAGCGCATTTTCATCAAACGGGTTCATGGTCATCTTGGCATTCGCCAGATCGACACCGGAACCGTCCGCTTTAACACGTGCCTTAACCTGTGGGTCGAGGACGCGCTTCACACAAACTATTATCTTCATTATGCTCGCACACTCATTTTTGGGGTTCGTAGGGAGACTCTTTGGAGGCCGCGTATTTTATCTACATTTCACGCGGAATCAAGCCACGACAATTTTTCAATTGCGACACGATTAGACAACGACGCGACCTCCTGAATCAAATTAGCAATGGCAATACCATTTCGCTTTATTATCGCTATTGCTGACTCCCTGTTTCCTGTTTTTCATACCAGGCCAGGACATGCTGTTTCCCGGCCATCCCCATATGTACCGTCATATCGCCACTGGCGTCATAGAAGTGGATTCGCGGTAGTTCGCCGCGCCATTTTGGGTCTACGGCGCTCCGTATCCTGGCGGGTATCGGGTCTGCGAAGGCCCAGCTTTCAAATCCTCGCATACCCTCCTGCTCAAGAACCTGATTGATCCGGGATTCATTTTCGATCGGATCTGTTGTCACCATCACCAGCTCAAACTCCGGGTAGTCCTGCTTGATCTGTCTCCAGACTTCCATTTCACGCACGCAAATACCGCAGTTATACGACCAGAAAGCCAGCACATAGGGCTTGCCGGTCCGGTGGGCTGTTATTTCCGCGATGCTTTCCCTGGTAAACGGCTTAATAGTGACTTCGGCGAGGTTATTTTCGCTATAAGTTTTCACCACCAGCGATGCTGCCGCACCCGTCATAATCCCGGCCAGTAACAGGCCCCATAACATTTTTCGGGAAATCATGACTTTATTCTCCGGTAATATCAAAAATACTAAAACCGGCATCGGCAGTACGCCAGGTCGCAAAAACCCGTCCTCCCCCGCCCACCAGTAATGGATGGTCAGATTGATCTGCGGAAGTGGCGATTACCTCAGGGTCAGACCAGGACGCACCCTGGTCCCGGGAAGTCATAACCCTGAAGCGAGTCTGATCGTCGCTGAAGTCTTTCCATGCAACGTAAACAATACCTTTTTCCGAAAGCACAAAAGGATGCTCAGCCTGTGCGCCATCGGCGCCTATCTCGACAATATGATCAAAGCTTACTCCGCGGTCGCTTGAACGAGCATAAAAAGGGCCCTGCCGCACGGTGCCCGCCGTGAACCAGGTGAGGTGATAGATATTGTCGTTATCGATACTGATCGAAGGGCCGTGATGCGGGCAGCTTTCGATCGCCCAGTTATCGATGCTGGTGCGTTGTAGAGTTCCCGGCCTGCCAGTGTCGTCAAAGCGGACCAGCGCATGATCGCGAGCACCATCGAAAATATGCCTCCAGACAACCACGGGGCGTAAACCTTGCTCGAGACCAATAACGGTACGACAACACTCGCAGGTATGGTGGGCTAACAGACTGTTGGCAGTGAAATTTTCTCCTCGGTCATTCGACTTGCTGTAATAAACAGCCGACCCGGGATAGGGCGTTTTTGCCGCTTTAGCCCGAAAAAGATCTCGCTTGTCGAGCCAGGAAACAATAATTTCTCCCGTACCCGTCACCAGTATCGATTCAAAACGCAGACTGCTTTTGCCCTTGCCATCATTAATAGAACGCGGTTGTTCGAAGGTTTTACCGCCATCGAGCGAACGACTAAACAGTACGTCTCCGGTGTATTTCTGCTTTGCGTGGATAGTGTAAGTAAGGTAAATATCGCCCTGTGGCCCGATCGCCAGTTTGGGGCGGTTTTCACCATTGTTGTCGATGGACTGTGGCTGAGCATTTACTTTCACCGGCGCGCTGAAGGTCTTGCCGCCATCGGCGGTCGAATTTACGTACACATAGCCATCATTAGGCCAGCTCAGCCATAGTCGACCATCCGCTGCCAAAGCTCCGGCCACGGTGGGAGCGCAATGAGGCGAAGGTTTGGAAAATCCGGCCGGGCAACTGTGAACAGCTATTGCGTCCCAGGCCGGCTTTTTCTCTTTTTCACTATCCGTGGCGGCGAGTGCCGTAGAACCAAGGCTTATAGCCGCCAGCAGGATAAATAGATTCTGAATAAATTTGTTTGGTGTCATGGGTAATCTCCCGGTCTTTCGGTATTAAAGTGGGTCCAGTCCCGGAGGACTGAATCAGTACAAACCTGGTGAATCTGTAATTCGCATCTGACGACGACCGGACATCAACCCGTATCGTCGAAGAAACACTACGGAGTCAGGCGGGAGGTGCCCTGCTCTGGAACAGGAGGAACAGGTGAGGGGAGGATAAAGCGTATGAGTCTATGCCGGTTTTTCTGCCTTCAAATAGATAACCCGGATGAGCCTGCGGTGTTACGTCTCCCAACAGTCCTTTTAGGTTGGCCTGAATAAGGCAGACGGCACATTCGAGACAATCGGCAATCCTGTCTTGCTGTTGATCACCGACAGGGACAAAAACCGTATCGAGGCCATACATGGTACATATGGTTTGTGAATAACCATGAGCAGCGGACGAAACCGTTCCTTGATAAGCAAAAGCCAGTGACTGCGAGAAAAATAGTAACGCGGCTAATGTCAGCGAAATTCGCTTTCTTTGAAGTTTGGAAAAACAATGATCCATAGCAGCACAGTATGGCTTTGAATCGGGCCTGTAAAAATGACTTATATCAAGCGTTCAGAAGCGACACAATTAGACAACGACGCGACTTCTTCATCTAAAAGGCGTGGAGAAGTTAAAATCGGATGTTTATACTTTATTTTTTAGCAGCGTCGGCATCGGCCGACCCATATCGGAAGAATAGTCATGGCACAGTTTCCAGAACAAGCTAACGTCGTCATAATCGGCCTCGGCGGCATCGTCGGCGCCTCGGTAATGCATCACCTGATCGAACGCGGCTGGGAGGACATCGTCGGCATCGACAAGACCTCGGTACCCACCGATATCGGCTCAACCTCACACGCCTCTGACTTCTGCTACGCCACCGACCACAGCAAGTTCGTCTGTTATACAACCGGGTACAGCATCGATTTTTTCGACAAGATGGGACACTATTCCCGCGTCGGCGGTCTCGAGGTAGCACGTGTCGGCGACGATGACCGCATGATGGAACTCAAGCGCAAGGTGGCTTCCGGTAAGGCTTTCGGCACCAATGTGAAAATGATTAGCGCGGCGGAAGCCAAGGAAAAATTTCCGCTGCTCGAAGAAGACATGATCCAGGGTGCGATGTGGGATCCCGACGCCGGGCTGGTAAAACCACGCTCTCAAACCGTCGCTGGCATCCTGGTCGATAACGCAGTCAAAACCGGCAAAGCACAATCCTGGGCCAATACTAACGCCACCGGACTCGACATTCAGGACGGCCGCATCGTCGGCGTCGAAACCAGCCGCGGCTATATCGCCGCCAACCATGTCATTGTCTGTACCGGGCTCTGGGGCCGCACCATCGCCGAAATGGCCGGTGAAGACCTTCCGGTTATGCCGGTCGACCATCCGCTGACCTTTTTCGGCCCATTCACCGAATTCGAAGGCACCGGCAAAGACATCGGCTACCCGCTGATGCGCGACCAGGGTAACTCGGCCTATATGCGCGATACCGGCGATCCGAAAACACCGGAAGGTGGCCAGATTGAATGGGGTTATTACGAGGAAAAGGAACCCCGCCTGCTACACCCGCGCGATCTCCCGGAAAAAGGCGAGACCCACTGGTCGCCATCGCAGCGCGACCTCGAACTCGAGCAGATCATGGCGCCGCTGGAGCGCGCCATGGAACTCACACCAATCCTGGGCGAAATCGGCTACAACGAGAAACACTCGTTTAACGGTCTGTTGCAGGTGACAACCGATGGTGGGCCATCGGTGGGCGAATCGTCGCTAACCCGTGGGCTCTGGTATGCTATCGCGGTCTGGGTTAAAGATGCCCCCGGCATCGCCAAGGTACTGGTCGACTGGATGACCGATGGTGTCGCCGAAATGGATTTCTTCGGTATCGACACGGCGCGACACTATCCCATTCAGAAAACACCTTCGTATATCTACGACCGCTGCTACGAATCCGCGTTCAAGATTTACAATCCGGCGGTACACAACCGCGAGCCCTATTCCAAGGGGCGTGGTCTGCGCCGTAGCCCGTTCTGGGCACGTGAACAGGAACTCGGCGGCTACTTTATGGAACTGGCTGGCTGGGAGCGCGCGCATGGTTATGCATCGAACGAGCATCTGCTGGAGAAATACGGCGACCGCGCCCCGATTCGCGAGCACGAGTGGGATAACCGTCACTTTTGCCGCGTATCCAATGCCGAGCAACTTGAGATGTCAGAAAACGTCGGCATGATTAACCTCTCGCATTTCGCCGTCTACGATGTCATCGGCCCCGACGCCGAGGCGCTGATGGAGTTCGCCTGTACCGCCAAAGTCGGCGGTGACACGCCGATTGGTAAAGGCGTGTACACGCATTTCCTCGACAAGCGCGGCGGCGTGCGCGCCGATCTCACGGTGATTCGCCATGCCAAAGACCGCTACCGCGTGATCGATGGTGCCGACGCGGGTAATCGTGACTACATCTGGCTCAAACGCATGGCAGAAGACAGGGGCTGGCAGGTTTACATCGATGACCGATCCGATCACGTCGCCTGCCTCGGTGTCTGGGGGCCGAATGCGCGCAAGACCATTCAGGCGATCGCCGATGATCCTGCGGCCTGGGAAGATGAAAACTTTCCGTTTGCGGCGACCCGAAAACTCACGCTCAAAGGCATCCCGGTCGAGGCTTTCCGTATTTCTTATGTCGGCGAACAGGGCTGGGAGCTACACGTCGACTTCAGTTACGGCCTCTCGCTATGGGACCTGGTCTACGCACAGGGTGCAACACCGGTCGGTATCGAAACCTATGCCAACAGCCGCCGCATGGAGAAAAGCCTGCGCCTGCAAAATGCCGACCTGCTTACCGAGTACAATTTATACGAAGCCGGACTGTCACGCCCGGTCGTCAAGCAAGCCGATTTCCATGGTAAGGCACCCTACCTGGAACAACGCGCACTCGAACACCAGGTAGCCTATCTGTGTACCTTCTCGATGACCGACAATAAGGACTCCAATGGAATCGCCCGCTACCCGGTTGGCTCCTGCCCGCTGATAGATCCGGAGACCGGCGAAGTACCAGTCGACTCCAGGGGCCGCCGCTCCTATCTCACCAGCATCGCTTATGGTCCGAGTATCGGCAAAAATATCGGCCTTGGTTACCTGCCTCATGATTTATGCCAGGAAGGCCGTGAATTCATCACCGAATATCTCGGTGAACAGTTTCCGATGAAGCTGGAATCAGTAGGTTACAAGCCTTTGTATGATCCGGAAAACAAGCTGCCAAGATCTTAAATTAAGGACTACCGCGGCAATTCAGAGCAGCCCATCAGGTATTCATCTACCGCCCGGGCTGCCTGACGTCCTTCTCGAATAGCCCACACCACCAATGACTGTCCGCGCCGCGTATCGCCACAGGCAAAGACATTTTTCTCAGAGGTCTGATAGTTAGACTCGGTGGCGGCGACGTTGCCTCGATTATCGATATCAACCCCGAGATCAGCCAGCAATCCCTCGTGTACGGGATGTACAAAGCCCATCGCCAGCAGGATCAGGTCGGCCTTGATGGTGAACTCACTGCCTTCGATCTCTGACATACTCCATTGTCCGCTTTCATCCTGCTTTGATTGCAGGCGTATCAGGTTGAGACCGGTTACAACTCCGTTTTCGCTGGATACCGATTTGGTGGCTACTGACCAGTCGCGTTCGCAGCCCTCGTCGTGGGAAGTCGAAGTGCGCAGCTTAAGCGGCCAGTTGGGCCAGCTCAGCAATTTGTCTTCGCGCTCCGGTGGACGTGACATAATCTCGAGTTGAGTGACGCTGGCAGCGCCCTGTCGATTGGAGGTGCCGACACAATCGGCGCCAGTATCACCACCACCGATAACCACAACATGTTTGTCGGTGGCGAGAATTTCTTCGCGAACAAAAGGCTCGCCGCTGACGCGACGGTTTTGCTGGGTCAGAAAGTCCATCGCGAAATGCACCCCATCCGCTTCGCGCCCGGGTACTTCGAGATCGCGCGGATATTCCGAGCCGCAGGCGAGGACGATTGCATCGTAGTCGCGTCGGACCCTCTTGCTGGGCACATTGACACCGACATGGCTGTTTGGCCGAAAACGTACACCTTCGGCCTGCATCTGGGCGATGCGACGATCGATGTGGTCTGTCGCCATCTTGAAGTCAGGTATGCCATAGCGCAATAATCCGCCAAATCTTCGGTGCTTCTCGAACAAAACGACCTGATGTCCGGCGCGCGCCAACTGTTGCGCGCAGGCCAGACCAGCAGGCCCGGAGCCTATGACTGCTACGCGTTTGCCGGTTTTTCGCGTTGGTATCTGCGGTTCGATCCAGCCTTCCTGCCAGCCGCGATCGACTATGGCGCATTCGATGGTTTTGATCGTAACCGGTTCATCGTCCAGATTCAGGGTACAGGATGCTTCGCAGGGCGCAGGACAGACCCTGCCGGTGAATTCTGGGAAGTTATTTGTGGAATGCAACACCCCGAGGGCCTCGCGCCAGTTACCATGGTATACAAGATCGTTCCATTCCGGGATGATATTGTTGACCGGACAGCCGTTATGACAAAACGGTATGCCGCAGTCCATGCATCGCGCCGCCTGTTGCTGCGTTTCTTCGTCGCCGAGCGCAAGCACGAATTCATCATAGTGTTTGAGACGATCCTCAACCGGCGCGTAACTTCGATCACGACGGCGAATTTCCAGAAATCCTGTAGCTTTACCCATTTCTTAAACCTTTAGTCTGCTGGCAGTACACATATAACTCATCAGGCACCCACTGCCACGCTGGCGTCGGGGCTGTTTTCAGCGCTGGCCTGTTCCTGCATTTTTTGCAGAGCCTTGCGATATTCGATCGGCATGACCTTGACAAAACGCGAACGGTAATCATCCCAGTTTTCGAGGATAACAGTCGCTTTGGCACTAGCGGTAAGGCGCTGATGTTTCTCGATAAGCTGTCTCAGCCTCTGCTCGTCATGACGACTCAGGTCGTGCTTAATATCGACCAGGCCGTGAGCCTCCAGATCACCACCCTGATGCTCGGTTCTCTCCAGCGCTTCGTCTTCGTCGGTGATCGGTTCAAGTTCAACCATAGCGAGATTACAGCGCTGTTCGAACATACCGTCCTCATTAAGCACATAGGCGATCCCTCCACTCATGCCGGCAGCGAAGTTTCGACCGGTATCACCGAGAACCACAACACAACCACCGGTCATGTATTCGCAACCATGATCTCCTACGCCTTCTACCACTGCGATAGCCCCTGAATTGCGCACACAAAACCGCTCGCCGCCAACGCC
>JAOUJX010000288.1 GCA_029882955.1 Gammaproteobacteria bacterium | reverse complement strand
GATCTGCGGTTCACCTACTTTTCGGACCGTTTTTCCGATGTTACAGGGATTCGACCGGAGGAAATAATTGGAACTAAACGTACAAGCCATTTCAATATAGACGGGACTGAAACAGAGAAGGCGCGCTGGGATCGGCATATCTCGGATCTGGAAGCCCACAAACCATTTAAAGACTTTGAATACGGGTTAAAAGTGAGTGACGAACATACTCTCTATGTGCGTACTAGTGGTACTCCCATATTTGATTCGGATGGAGCATTCCAAGGGTATCGTGGTACCGCTAGCGATATTACCGAGCATTTAGAAGCCGAGCAAGCTCGACTGGAGAAAAAGAAGGCAGAAGCTGCCACACAGGCTAAGAGTCAATTTCTGGCGAATATGAGTCACGAGATCCGCACCCCATTGAATGGTATTCTGGGTATGGCTAATATCGGTTTTCGAGACACCACAGATACTAAGAGCAAAAAATCCTTTGACCATATATTTAGATCTGGACGACATTTACTACGTGTCATTAATGACATCCTAGACTTTTCCAAAATCGAGGCCGGCAGGCTTTCTCCTGAAAAGAGGCCGTTTCAACTAATATCCATCGTTGAAGAAACCATTAACATGCTAACCGAAAGGATCAAGACCAAAGGCTTGAAACTAACCGTTAACATAACTGCTGACCTGCCGAGTTGGGTACAGGGCGACCCGCTACGGCTTCAACAAATACTGCTTAATTTACTTTCCAATGCGATTAAGTTTACTTCTGATGGAGAACTGCTCATCTCAGTATCCCAAGAAAAAGACAACATGATCCTGTTTCTAGTTTCTGATACTGGTATTGGCATGAACGAAGACCAAATCTCTCGATTGTTCACGCCTTTTGAGCAAGCAGATGCATCTACCACCCGCAAATTTGGTGGTACTGGCCTGGGCTTGACTATCAGCTCCAGCCTTGCGCATCTGATGGGAGGAGATATTCGTGTTGAAAGCCAGATAGAAAAAGGTAGCGTGTTTACCTTGAGCCTTCCTTTGCATGAAGTTAAAGCGCCCGGATTCGAGGACTCACCCACATTGGAGATTTTGGCACCTCAGCTTAACGGGCTGAATGTTTTAGTCGTGGAAGATGTCGATATTAACCAGCTTATTCTTGAGGATATCCTCGAACAGGCAGGTGCTTTAGTGGTACTTGCCGAAAATGGTCAACAGGCCATTAACCGCCTGTTGGAGATTGGTGAAAGTAAGGTTGATATCATCTTAATGGATTTGCAAATGCCCGTAATGGATGGTTATGAGGCGACAAGACGTATTCTCAAAATGTTTCCAGATATACCCATAATCGGTGTAACCGCACATGCTTTAAAGGAGGAACGAGATAAGTGTCTCGCTGCCGGAATGGTGGATCATGTAGCTAAACCTATCGACCCAGATGCGCTTATTACGACTATACTAAAATTTGTGAAGTAACCCGGAACCGCTACTGACGAGGGTTCTCGAAAATAAACGATAGGGTTTAATGGCTCCTCTGGACCGACAGCAGAAGTACACAACCATTTCCCGAATGAATTGCTATCTGAAGGGCTTAAGGCAAATCTAATTTTAACTCCGAAGATACTATTTTATTTATGTCTCTACGGGAGTTCTCACATACCTGGTGACAGCCGAATCCACACAAAAAAGCCGCCGGGGACTAAATCCACGGCGGCCTTTGTCGTACGCTTGTTTTAATTACAGGATCGCGCCCTAACTAGCGCAATCGAGTAGAATCAGGGGCGCTTGGGTGTTTCGTAGGGAACTTCTTTTTGAAACGACTCCCAGACAGTTTCATAACCAACGAAGCCCTTTTCATTGGCTTTCATTTGGCGAGTAACTACGTAGCGTGACTTACCTTCGGGAACCTGGGGCCTAGTGCTTTTTTGCTCGCTCATAAATTACCTATTATTTATCAGATTAGTGTAGACCGACGAATTATAGCAATTAAAGATTAGAAGTCTCATCACTCCTTTTTATAGGTCAAACATAAAATTGAATGGGGTGTGAAGAGTTCTTTACAGATGATTTTATATTTAAAAATAATCGTTTCAAAGTTTTCGATTTGATCCGATAATGGTTCCGGGAATAACCTGTGGTGACTATGAAACTCGTACAAAAGCAATTTTTAAAAGGTGTTAGAGAATTTGAAATTACAGACGATGTAATTAATGTTCGTATTAAAACACCGTTTAAAGAAGAGAAACTGGCCGTTGTGCTGTCTATTTTAAACCCCGAACCCGTGGTTAACAAACCATTTCTGGAGTTTCATAGTCGAGTTAAATGTGGTCCGTTACTGTCCCTGGTGATCAATAAGCCAAATGCCGAAGCATATAATGCTTTTGTTAATGAATTAAAACAACGAGCGCGTCAGGAATACAACGCTTTTGCCAGACTCAAGGCTCCTTCTGAATCGGAGAGACTTGCAGGCAATGTTTATGAAGAGCCGCTGGAATTTAATGAGTCAGAGAAAAGCCGGTCAGCGAAAAACTCGAAGCCGGTAAATATCGCGAATATTAGCGTAGCAATACAGATGCTGGAACAGCATGTGCCTGGCGAGGAGGTCAAACCCGTAATCTCTGCACTCGAAGCGCTAAGAGACGATCCGGATAATGAGTCTAATTTTGGACATTTGGTGGATGCTTTCGATCAACTGGGCTCTCAGCAAGGTGCTGTTTTAACCTATGCGCCCTATGTCAGCATCCTGCTTTCTGATGAATCTTAAGGGTATTAAATATGGCTAGTCATCGTATTGCAGTAATTCCCGGCGACGGTATCGGCAACGAAGTCGTTCCTGAAGGTCTTAAAGTTTTCGAAACGGTCGCTTCTCGTTTCGATATTAATTTCGAGTTCGAGCATTTCGACTGGTCCTGTGAAAGATACCTTAAGACCGGCTCGATGATGCCCGAAGACGGTATCGAACAACTCTCCAGTTTTGATGCTATATTTCTCGGTGCTGTCGGGTTTCCGACCGTGCTCGATCATGTTTCTCTATGGGGTTTGCTCATCCCGATTCGGCGCGAATTTCAACAATACGTCAACCTGCGGCCGGTGCGCCTGTTTGAAGGCATGCATTGCCCGCTGGTGGGGAAGAAACCGGGTGATATCGACTTTTACGTCGTCAGAGAGAACTGCGAAGGAGAATATTCGAATATCGGTGGTCGACTCTACGAAGGCACCGATAACGAGATGGCGATGCAGCAGTCGATTTTTACCCGCAAGGGTACCGACCGAATCCTGCGCTACGCGTTTGAACTGGCTAAATCACGTGACGCAAAGCACCTGACTTCGGCCACCAAGTCGAATGGTATTATTCACACCATGCCCTACTGGGACGAACGCGTACAGGCCATGGCCGAAAATTATCCCGATATCGAAGTCGACAAGTATCACATCGATATTCTGGTCGCACATTTTGTCAATCGGCCGGAAATTTTCGATGTTGTCGTCGGCTCTAATCTGTTTGGCGATATTCTTTCCGATCTTGGCCCGGGAATTACCGGCACGGTGGCGATAGCACCGTCGGCGAATATTAATCCGGAAAAAGACTTTCCGTCGATGTTCGAGCCGGTTCACGGTTCGGCGCCTGATATAGCCGGGCAGGGCATTGCTAACCCGATTGGTCAAATATGGTCGGGGGCGATGATGCTGGATCATCTCGGCCACAGGGATGCACACGATGCGGTGATACAGGCCATCGAAGATACTATCCGCGAACGCGATAACCTGACCGCCGATATGGGAGGTAGCGCCAACTGTGAGCAATGCGGTGATGCGATAGTCAGACGGCTGTTAACCCAGTAGAACCAGAATGATGCTGGCGGTTATGAGTACTATCCCCAGTAGTTCCCCGGCGATGACTTTCTCCCGGAAGACGAAGACTGTCGCCAGGAAAGTAAACAGTAACTCGATCTGACCAAGCGCGCGTACATAAGTCGCGTTTTGCAGGGTGAAGGCAGTAAACCAGCCTATCGAAGTCAGGCCACCGCTGATGCCAACCGCCACTGCGGGGCGCCAGTGGATAAATACTTTGGTAAAGTCTTCATGGTCTCGAATCCACATTCCGGCACCCATGATCAGTGTTTGTAGTAGCAGAACGATAAATAGTGTGAACGAGGCTGAGAGAAGAAAGTCGGCCTCCTCTAACGACAGTGATGCTGCTCGAAAAAAGACAACGCTCGCACCCAGAAAAGCCGCGCAGATCAGGCCGATAACGGTTGGCTTTTGCCATAAACCGGAGAGTAAGCCGCGGAGACCTAATCCTGATTGTGCGGCACTTAGAATGATTAACCCGACGGTACTCATGGCGATGGCGAAGACAACGATGGTGGTTAATTCATCGCCAAGTAATATCAGGCCAAAAATCGCGACCATAATAGTTTCGAGTTTGGAAAAGGTGGTACCGACTGCAAAGTTGTGGAATGAAAATAGCCACAAAAGAAATACCGTAAAAGCGATTTGGCAGAGGCCACCCAGCAGGCTGTATAGCAGGAAAACGGGTGTTACTTCCGGGAGTACCTGCCCGCGATAAAAATAGACTCCAATCAAAAAGACGAACGCGACGGGCAGGGCATATATAAATCGAACATAAGCGGCCCCAAGTGTCGATAATCGATCTTTTAAATGCTTCTGTAATGCCGAGCGGACATTTTGCAAAAACGCAGCGGCGATAGTTAGGGGGATCCAGAGTTCCAATGGCTATTGTGCTTATTATTTTTGACTGGATAGATTAACATGATTTGAAAACCAAATCGGGCTTATGTAGTGCTGGAAATAAGGCAAGTTAATATTGATGACAGGAATGCTGTAATACAATTGTGGCATGACTGTAACCTCGTCGTGCCCTGGAACGACCCACAAAAGGATTTTCAGCGAAAATTAGATGATGGCGCCGACCTGTTTCTCGTTGGGGAACTCGATGGCTGTATAGTTGCATCGGTGATGGGTGGCTACGAAGGTCACCGGGGTTGGGCGAATTATCTGGCGATTTCACCCGACCACCAGCATAGAGGCTTTGCGAAATCGATGATGGCCGAGCTGGAAAACCAGCTTAAAGCGCTGGGTTGTCCAAAAATAAATCTGCTGGTTCGCAATACTAATATTGATGTGATCGAGTTTTATCAGTCCCTTGGTTATACCGTCGATGCTTCGGTAAGCCTGGGCAAGCGTCTTATTCCTGATAATTAAGCTATTGTTTTTTTCACGTAACATTTTAATCGCATTATGTGCAACGGTAGTATCGTTTAGCACCCTTTATATCCCGCAGCCTATGCTGCCGTTACTGGCTGATATTTTTGCAATATCGCCAGGACAGGCTGGATTATTGATAACGGCGACTTTTTTGCCTTTGGGACTGGCTCCGGTTGTTTACGGTTATTTTCTACAGGCGATCCCGGCGCGATTGATGTTAATCGTGGCTATGACCTTGTTAATGCTCGATCAACTGGCTTTTTATTTTGCTAGTGAATACTGGCATTTACTTTTACTTCGAAGCATCCAGGGGCTGATT
>JAOUJX010000287.1 GCA_029882955.1 Gammaproteobacteria bacterium | reverse complement strand
CATTGGTATCACCCGCTTAGCTACTTAAGTGGTTAGATAATAGCTGATATTTTCTGATTTATTGTGTTTTTGGGCATATCAGAAATTCAGTGCCCCTCTAGCGCGCAGTTCGACCGGGCGCAGGCTGTGCAGAATAAACTGGTTTACCGGGGTCTCGAGACCAACCTGGTGCGCGAGACGTACAACGGCATCGGTTTGCACGTCCAGCTCTGAGGGCTGACCATCGGCAATATCGCGTTGCATTGATGTTGTCGAATTTTTCGGGAAGCTTTCCAGCGTGGCCATTGTCTTTTCGACACTATTACCCGGCAAGGCAATTTGATGGGCCAGCCCTAACTGATAAATCTCTTCCAGAGCATCGAGTATCATCTGGCGTGTCTCTTCGAGCTGGAGTAAAACGCCGATTGGTGCACGGGTTACCGCGCCAACGCCGCTCCAGGCCGAAATCAGCATAAACTTTTGCCACATGGCGACATTAATATCATCCGGGATGCTGGATTTAACGCCGTGACAGCGGTTAAAAATTTCCGATAATGCGTTTACCCGGGCATCGGCACGCTTGTCGAGATGGCCAAATCGAATGAGTGGGTTGGCACCGATGTGTTTGATGTGTCCTGGACCGGCACGGAATGCGATAATGGCACATAGACCCCCCAGTACTTTATCGTCACCGAGTATCTCTGCGAGTTGAGCGGGGGCTTCGACACCATTTTGTAGCGGCACCACTAATGTCTGTTCTCCCATCATAGGCTTCATCGCTCTGGCTGCCTTTGCTACCTGCCAGGCTTTTACCGAACAGATAATAATGTCTACCACGCCAATATCTTCGGGCTTGTCGGTCACCTGTACCTTATCGAGGATGAAGTTCCCGGCAATACTATCCACTTTTAAACCACTACGGCGCATTGCCTGGAGATGCTTGCCGCGAGCAATGAAAGTGACATCCTGTCCAATCTGAGCGAGCCGACCACCAAAGTAACCACCGACACCACCACTACCGAAAACTGCTATTCGCATTCTTACCTCGTTTTAATTATGCATGAGTAAACAATAGTGGATTATAGCGCTCAGCGATATTTCTGCAGCACGGGAATAAAAATTTATTATTGTGGAATCAAATATTTTGTCTGTGGGAATCGTTTAATTTAGGGGATAGTGGCACTCTGGTATACCAGATAATCAATTTTCAAGCAGGTTGAGCGACTGTGGGTTGAAGCTTAGTCCCCATTATTGTCGAACGTGAAGTCATTCTTGTCGAAACTGACATAGTTTGGATTTGACTGATTTTTATACTAGGAAATTATATTGATAAAAAATTTGGAGATTAGCGCAATATGTATCCTCAATTAGAAATACCAAATACCCTCGCCGCCGGTCCGGGCCCGGGGAATACTGACCCAAGAGTGCTGGAAAGTTTTGCCAGAGCGGGGGTTGCGGATCATATGCAGGCCGATGTGACTCGTGGCATGATGGAATCCAAACTCATGTTACGCGAAGTCTTCGGTACCAGAAATATCCATACCTTTGCGGTTGGAGGTACGGGGTTTAGTGGGCTCGACTGCGCTTTTGCGCCAATTCTGCCTGGCGACCCGGTCGTTGTTTTCGTCAATGGTACCTTTAGCGGAATCGATGATCTGGCGATCCGTATGAAGGCTTCGACGCCAGCCGATCTCGCTGCTGATCCGATGAATCCAAAACCTGACAACGTGATTACCATCAACGTACCGCATGGCCAGTCGGTGACGGGTGAGATTGTCGAAGCGGCACTGGCTGAGCACAAACCGATGTGGGCCTTCATGGCGCACTGGGAAACCGGGAGCGGACGTATTAATGATTTACAGGGTTTCAACGATGCCTGTGCAAATCACGATGCCATGGGTATAGTCGATGCGGTTTCGAGTCTTGGGATTTCCGACTTTAATATCGACGATTACCCGGCCGTTACCACCTGGGCTTCCTGCCCGCAAAAAGGAATTCTGGCCTTGCCTTTGACCTATGCGCCGGTCAGTTTTAACGATCGCGTTATCGATCTGCTGAAAAAGCGTGGCTGTTATACCTATGTGCATAATCCGATTCTGGAAGCGCGTCACTGGGGCATTATCGATGGCAAGGATGTCGATACGCCAGCCTACCACCGTACGCACTCCGGCTACGCGGTGGCCTCTTTCCACGAAGCCCTGCGCCTGTTGTTGCAACACGGTCGCGCGCAGAAGGCGGCAGACTATGCTTTCTTCGAAACAGGATTACGCCAGGCAATCGAAGCAATGGGTTGCGAGGTCACCTCAAACATGACTAGCCTGGTGGTTTGCAATCTACCGGGTGCCCTGGCCGGCCGTGAAAAAGAACTGGTGGGTGCCTGTCGCGCAGAAGGATTTGGTATCTGGCCAACACTGTCAGAGCCGGTTCAGGTCCGCGTCGGCATTTTGAATCAGCTCACTGACGCTGCGCTAACCGATATCGTCGGTCGTCTTGCCGATGCAATGTTAAAAATGGGTGCCGAGTTTAGCCGCGAAAACATCATGGCAGGGCTCGCTGACTACCTGGCTAGTCGATAAATTAACTGTTGTGACTTCAGTCCAGGGAAGGGCTGAAGGAATAGTCTTCACCGCGTCGATATCCGTCTACCCGGCAAATTAACCGACTGGGAATCGGCATTCCTTCCAAAGAATTTTAAATATCTATTTTAAGGGTGTATTCCACCCGCTCAAACTGAAAACCATTTAATTAAAAACTTGAAGAATCCGGCTTTCTTAACTATAGATTGTAGGTGGATATTCAGGAACCAAAAGTAATATTAATTTTCCTCGGCGGCAAAGACCTGCCTGTCTCGTGATTAAACAAAAAAACAGCACCAGCATTGCCGAAAAAACACGGCAAATTATATTGCTTGCTAGTGGTATCGCGTTGCTAATCACCTGTGTAGCCAATATCGGATTACAATATTTTTCGGACCGAGAAGACTTACTGAAGCATAACTCGGTGCTAGCTACCGTGATATCGACTAATTCACAGGCTGCGCTGGCTGCTGGTGACCGCGACGGGGTGAGACATTACCTCGGGCTGGCTAAAGCCGAAGACTCTATCCATGCTGCAGCCATTTATCTGGCCGACTGGCAGGAGTTCGAGAGTTTTTCGACTAAATCGAATATCGCTGATTATATCGATGTACATAAAGATTCGTGGGCTTTCGATCAGTCCGAACAGGTTAAAAATCGCCATTATATTATAGATATGCATCTAGCCGTTGTTAGTCCAGTTCTGCTGGATGGTGAGCTGCTCGGATATGTAGCTATAGTGTCATCGCTGCAACCAATCTATGAACGGATGATGGGGTTTGTTGGCTTATCTGGCGTTCTAATGTTGCTGATTATGCTGTTGGTGTATTTCCTCTCGACAGCGCTGCAACGAAAAATTTCGGCACCGATCCATCGCCTGCTGGATGGGATTCAGCAAGTATCAGAAAAGCAGGATTTTTCCCTTAAGCTGAAATCGGGCGATATAGAGGAGATCGGGGCATTGATCGAGGGCTTTAATTCGATGCTCGAACATATCAAGTATCGCGATGAGAAGCTCAGTGCCAGCCACGATAATCTTGAAGCCGAAATTGCAAATCGCACCGCCAGTCTTCTGGAAGCCAAGGAGTCTGCTGAAAATGCTAGCAGGGCAAAAAGTGAATTCCTCGCCACTATGAGTCATGAAATACGTACGCCTTTGAATGGAGTGCTCGGTATGACCGAGCTACTGATGGATACAGAGCTCGATATGCGTTCACGTCGGCTTGCTGCTACAGCTCATCGCTCCGCAGATTCTCTGTTGAATATCATTAACGACATCCTCGATTTTTCCAAAATTGAAGCCGATAAGATGCTGCTCATGGAGGAGGATTTCGATTTGCGCGAAATTCTTGAAGATACCGCTGAGCTGGTAGCCGAACAGGCGCATCGCAAGGGGCTGATCTGTGTTGCGGATTTTCCCGTCGATTTGCCTCGAAGGGTTAAAGGTGATCCCACCCGGTTGCGCCAGATAATGACTAATCTGTTCGGCAATGCTGCCAAGTTCACTGAGAAGGGAGAGATACGTATTTCTGCACGGCTAACGGCACGTCATGTCGATTGTTATGATGTGGCGTTCGAAATATCCGATACCGGTCCGGGCATAGCCCCGGAACAGCAAGATGCGATTTTCGACGCTTTCAGCCAGGGTGACAATAGCATTATGCGCCGTTTCGGTGGAACCGGTCTGGGGCTCGCGATCACCAAACGACTGGTTGATATAATGAAAGGCAGGATCGAATTGCATAGTGTGTCGGGTGAGGGCTCAACATTCCGGCTATCTCTCTCTTTTCCTGTGGCAGATGAGGATGCTTCGGTCTCGCAGCCGTCCGAGTTACTGGAAAATGTACGAGTTCTGGTGGTTGATGACCATGCTGTCAATCGAGAGATTTTACATAACCAGGTGATTTCCTGGGGTATGCGTAATGATAATGTTGGCTCCGGGGAAAAGGCGCTGGAATTTATCCGCAAGGCGCAGGATGAGGGTGATCCCTATGAAGTCGTTTTACTCGACTGGCGTATGCCTGATATGGACGGTCTTGAACTCGCAAAGAAACTTAAAGAGGATGCTGAAATTAAAGTGCCGCATCTGGTGGTGTTGAGTTCTCTCGGGTTTGACACTCACTCGGCGATTGCCAAAAAAGTCTCGATAACGCGATATTTGCAGAAACCGGTGAGACAACAGCAATTACTCGGCTGCCTGCGCGAAGTACTGGGCGAGAATCCACCCGAGAAGTATGTTGCCCCGGTTCGTGAACATAAATTTACGGGAGAAATTCTTCTGGTAGAGGATAACCAGATTAACCAGGAAGTAGCACTAGGTATGTTAATGGCACTCGGTTGTGATGCCGATCTGGCAGAAAACGGTCTGGTCGCTGTTAATGCAGTGAGGAATAAAAATTACGATCTGATTTTAATGGATTGCCATATGCCGGAAATGGATGGATTTACCGCAAGTCAATTGATCCGGAAATACGAAGATGAGCAAGGTTTAGCCCGAACACCAATTGTCGCGCTAACCGCGGATGTACAAAAAGGTATCGTAGAGGAGTGTGTGTCTGCTGGCATGGATGCTTATTTAAGTAAACCCTTCAATCAGAATATATTGGCCGGGACTCTAGTCAACTGGCTCGAGTCCGGGAGTTCGGTCGACGCGGAAATTCAGGAAGCTTCGTCAAACAGTGTCGACCTGAGTGATATCGGGGCCGTACTCGATGACTCTGTCCTGGCACAAATCAGGGTGTTGTCAGAAGCGACCGGGCGCGATGTTATTGGTAAGACGATCGATATGTACCTGGAACAATCTCCCGAGTCGGCCAAAACAATTAGACGGGCCTGGACCGATGGTGATCTGGAGACGCTGTGGCAGGCTGCCCATAGTTTGAAGTCATCCAGTGCAAATCTGGGTGCTGCGGAGTTTTCCAGGCTTTGCGCCGAACTGGAAGAGCATGGCAGACAGGGCAACAGGGATCCCATATCTGATTTGATTGCTGCCATCG
>JAOUJX010000286.1 GCA_029882955.1 Gammaproteobacteria bacterium | reverse complement strand
GTTATCTGACCGCGCATGGTAGTGAGGCGGCCGAGCACGCGCATACCTTGCATGACATGTTGAACGTGTATCGAGAGGCTTAGGTCGGGTCCGGAATTTTTCGAAGCATGAAAATCTATTTTTCACACGGCAAGGAAAGCGGTCCCCGGGGCTTCAAGATAAAACGACTGGCTGTCTCTGCCGAACGGCACGGTTGTGCGGTTGAGAGTATTGATTACACCGATACCATGGACCCGGATTTGCGGGTTGGGCGTTTGCTGGCCGCCCTGGAAAATGAAACCGACAGCTACGTTCTGGTTGGCTCCAGCATGGGCGGGTATGTGTCGTTGGTTGCATCCGAAACCGCGGCTGCGAAAGCGGTGTTTCTGATGGCCCCGGCGCTTTATATGCCCGGTCTCGGTCAGCAGGAATATGCTTCGAAATCACCGCATATTGAAATAGTGCATGGCTGGTCGGACGAGGTTATTCCGGTAGAAAATTCGATTCGATATTCGAAGGCTGCTAACTGTACGCTACACCTGATTAGCGGCGACCATGCTTTAAATGCTGAGATCGATGTGCTCGAAGGCCTGTTTGACGCCTTTCTGGCAAAGACCCTGGGTTAAAAGCCGGCTATTTCACCGAGTATCATCAGACCGCCTACCATAGAAAAACCCATACCGACAACCGCCAGACGGGCGACGGGTTCGGAATAGGCGATACGGGCGAGCAGGGGGCTTCTGAGCCGGTCTTTAAGCCAGAACAGGCTGATGATGATGGCTAGTATTACTGCGCCAGCAAAGAGAATATACATAGCAGTTTATGTCGGGTGTAATTAGCCTTTGGCCGATTTCTTTTCTTTCTCTTCCTTCAGCCCTTCTTTGATGGACTGGTAAACGTCGAATCCCATCATCAGGATGACAATCGCAACGATAATGATAAAAGGCCCTTCGCTAATAGAGTTCGCAAGGCCGGCGGTAAATGCAATGAAGATTGCGGCGGCGATTATGCTGGTGATCATGTTATCCATTCTGGATTCCTCATAGTGTTTATACGGTTGACTGGTTCTATAGCTGGTTTAACAGCCAGCGAGCGGTGCGGAACAGGCGCGCATCATCGCCACGCTGTCCAACCAGTTGTGCACCAAATGGTAAATTATTGAGTCCCTGGAATAGCGGCAGATTCAATGCCGGTACGCCGCACAGACTCCAGATACTGCAAAACGACGGGTCGCCGGTGGTGTCGGCCAGAGGCGCTTCCCCCGGGGTCGAAGGTGTCAAAATAGCATCGTAGTCTTCGAGTGTCTGGTTTAGTAGCAGGTTGTACATTTCAATGTGTTCGATAGCGTCCTGATACTCGCAGGCGAGTATGCTGTGGCCGCTTTCGATTATCTCGACTAATTTGTCACTCAGGCGGTCTTTACCCTGCTGATAATAACGGTCGTAACTACGCGCCAGATCGACATGCATAATGCGGCGTAAATCGTCGATGGCATCGTCGAATTCTGCCGGCATATCGACGATATCGACCCTGCCGTTGGAGTGTTCGATGAGTTCCCGAAAAGCATCTTTGGTCGATTCGTCGGCGAGCTCCCATACAGGCGTGCGTACAAACGCCAGCCTTGGCTCCAATGGCGGCTCGGTAGCGAGTAATTTAGAGATTTGCGGTCGTGCGCGGGCTCGCATCGATCTGTCGCTGGAGTCGTAAACCATCAGTACATCGGCAAGCAGTGCCGCGTCCTCGAGGTCCCGGGCAAACACGCCAACGGTATCGAGAGGTTTCGACTGAGACAGCACACCGCTACGTGAGATTCCGCCAAAACTCGGTTTGAAACCGAATACGCCGCAATACGAAGCCGGTCGAATGACCGAGCCATTGGTCTGGGTACCGACTGACAGGGGCACCATACCCGCAGCGACGGCAGCGGCTGATCCGCTCGATGAGCCACCGGGCGTGTGCGCTATATTGTGGGGGTTGCGCGTTTTCCCGGGTGCGTATACGGCCAGTTCGGTGGTCACGGTCTTGCCCAGGATGATCGCGCCCGCCTCACGTAGTCGGCTAATGAGGAAAGCATCCTCAGGCGGTCGTCGCCCCTGCTTTAAAACCGTGCCGTATTCACAGGGGTAATCGGCGGTATCAATTATATCCTTAATACCGACCGGAACGCCGTTGAGAGGGCCGGTCGTACGCCCGCTGCTTCGAGCCAGATCGGCCCGTCGGGCCTGTTCGAGCGCCAGTTCGTTATCGAGGTGCTCCCAGGCACCGACATCTGCCTCGACTTCATCGATTCGCTGCAGACTGGCCTTTACCAGTTCTTCCGCACTGACTTCGCCGGATCGAACCGCCTCGGCGGCTGCGACAGCACTGAGATGACTCGTTTCCATAGCTGCTTATTTACCGAACAGGTAATCGGGCAGCCAGAGCACCACTCCCGGAAAGTTATATACCGTTATCATCGCCAGAATGACGATAGCGAGATAAGGCATGATTCCGCGGAATATTTCCATCAGCTGAATATGTGGTGGCGCTACACCTTTGAGGTAATAAGCTGCCATTGCCATCGGTGGCGTCAGAAACGATGTTTGTAGATTGAGTGCTACCAGTATGCCGAAGAACAGCGGGTCGACATTGAATGTCGGTAGCATGGGCAGGAATATCGGTACGAAGATAATAATGATTTCGGTCCATTCCAGCGGCCAGCCCAGCAGGAAGATGATGGCCTGCGCCAGTACCAGGAAGCCGACCTGACTGAGGTCCATCGATAGAACCCATTCATGGATTAGATCGTGACCGCCGAGGTAGGAAAATACCGCCGCAAACGTCCACGAACCGACAAACAGCCAGCACACCATTGCAGAGGTTTTTGCGGTTAGATAGACAGCTTCTTTGAGGCGCTCCCAGCTCAACGAGCGATAAATACCAGCCAGTACCAGGCCGCCGAAAGCACCGACGCCAGCGGCTTCTGCCGGAGTTGCCAGCCCCATCAGGATGGCGCCGAGTACACTGAAGATCAATACCGCCAGTGGCACAAAAGATGTCAGCAATTCCCATAGAACCTGTTTCATTGGAGGGATGTCTTCTTCTTTCGGCTTTGGCGCGAGGGAAGGATTCAAAGTAGCTCGACCGACGACATAGACCATATACATACCAGCCAGCATCAGGCCGGGGAACATAGCGGCTGCGTACAGACGCAGCGGCGAAATTTCGGCGATTGCTGAGTAGACGATGAGCATAATCGATGGTGGAATAAGTATGCCGAGGCAGCCGCCGGCACAGATAACACCGGTCGCATAACGATGATCGTATCCCGCCTTGAGCATTGCCGGTAGTGCCAGCATACCCATCAGTGTCACTACCGCGCCGATGATGCCGGTTGCGGTGGCGAATACGGCACAGGTCACGAGGGCGGCTACAGCCATTGATCCGGGCAGGTTACGCGCAGATAGCTGGATACTAAAAAACAGCCGGTTAACGATATTGGCGCGTTCGACCACGTAGCCCATAAAGAGGAAGAGCGGCACCGCAACCAGTACGTCGTTGGACATCACCGAAAAGGTATTTTGCACGAACAGGTCAAATATCCGGTTATCGAATATATGATCCATGCGTAATTCGTCGTAGTAGGCGTAATAACCGAAGCCAAGGCCCATAGCGACCAGTGTGAAGGCGATCGGGAAACCCAGCAGGACCATAAAAATAAACAGGCCCAGCATAAAAATTGCAATTTGTGGATCGGTCATGATTGTTCTTCCGAAGTTTTCAGGTCTTGCTTTTCGTTCATTAGCATGGTCTCAGTCTCCTGCACGTCGTGTAATCTTGCCGGCCATGCGCCGGTTCTGATGCAAATAACGCAACGTACGGATTCGGCGATGCCCTGTAGCAGTATCAGAGTACCGGAGATGGGAATCAGTGTTTTGAAAAAGTAAATTTGAATTCGTGACGGGCTGCTCCAGCTGACTTCCTTATAAAACCAGGAGTCGGAAGCGAACCAGTATCCGTAATACATTAGCGCTATCGCGCCGGGTGCGAGAAAAATAATATAGAGCAGGAGATCGATGCTGGCCTGCACCTTGATTGGCATCAGTCGATAAACAACATCACCGCGTACGTGGGCATCTTGCGATAATGCATAGGCACCAGCCATCATGAACAGGGAGCCATACATTTGCACGCTCATATCAAAAGCCCAGACGGTGGGCGAGTCTAGTACGTAGCGAACAAATACTTCATAACAGGTCGAAAAAGTGAGGATTACAATGCACCAGGCAAATGTCTTACCGGTCCACGCACTCAAGCTGTCGATAAAATGTAGGATACGGGTCATGGTTTATTACCGATGGTTAGAAAAAGTCAGGGCGGTGTATTAACACCGCCCCATTTTTGTTGTGTTTACTGGAAACACGGGTTTTCGGGTGATTAGAGCTTGCCGTAATAATGCTCGTAGGCACCGCGGTAGTCAGGTGCGTTATTAAGCGCATAGGCACCATGACGCTTGGCCCATTCTTTCTGCGAAGCAATTACCTTGGCGAAGAAAGGATCTGACTTGCTGATTCTTTCAACAACGATATCCCAGGCTTTGAGCTGGTCTTTCATGACGCTGTCCGGCGTACGGTGGACTTTGACACCATGATCATTTTTCAGTTTTACCAGATCCTGTGAATAACGTTCCATAGCTTTCCAGGCCATATCTGACGATGCTGCTTCAGAAGCGTATTCGAGGATCGCCTGGTGTTCCTTAGCCAGTTTCTCGTAAAGGCTTTTGTTGAAGATGATTTCGAAACATTCCTGAGACTGGTGGAAGCTACCAAGATGGTAGTCTTTGGATACATCCTGCATACCGAAATCCTTGTCCGAAGTCGGATTATTGAATTCCGCTGCGTCGATCAGGCCGCTCTTCATCGCCGGCTGAATTTCACCGCCAGGCAGCTGAACAACGGACATACCCATTTCCTGTAATACGTCTGCAGCAAGACCTACCGTACGATACTTCAGGCCTTTCATCTGGCTTGAATCCTTGATTTCTTCTTTGAACCAGCCCAGTGGTTGCGCAGGCATCGGGCCAGAGAAAAAGCCGACGAGATCAAGTCTGAGCCTTTCATGCATCAGCTCGTTATAAAGCTCTCTACCGCCGCCGTATTGAATCCAGCCCATGAGTTCATTGGCCGACCAACCGAAACAGGGACCTGTTCCGAATAGCGAAGCGACCGGGCTTTTTGAGTACCAGTAGGCGGTTACCAGGTGCGCGCCATCTAATACGCCTTTATGAACAGCGGTTTGCATTTCTGCAGTCTTAACAACCGCGCCGACACCGAGCAGGTCGATCTTCAAAGAGCCGCCGGACATTTCGTTGACGCGTCTGACATAATCCTTGGCGAATTCAAGGAATATACCGCCGCCCCAGGCTGCCTGTACTTTAAGTACGACAGGTTTTGCGGCACGTGCAATTGTGGGTGCTGCGGCTATCGCGGCACCACCAGCGATGGCTGCGGCACCTTTAGTTAAAAATTTACGTCTTGAGTTGGTTACTTCGGTCATGCTTATTCTCCTCTGGAGTTGAGTTGTAAATTGTGGCCAAT